>JAYVOI010000107.1:0-5523 GCA_043758005.1 Ilumatobacteraceae bacterium | reverse complement strand
ATCTTGGCTACCTCGACACGATTCGATGCGCGTCGGAGTCATCGTGCATCGAGTTGCGCTCGGGGCCCGACGGCGCGGTCGTCGCTACGGCGAACGCCCGAGTGCACGGATAGCGTGCGGCCCATGGCAGGTTCGATACTTGGTACACGCGTGCTTCGCACCGAAGATCCCGAGTTGCTGTTCGGTACGGGTGAGTACGTCGGCGACCTCGATCTGGCCGACCGGCTCCACGTCGTGTTCGTGCGTTCGGAGATGGCTCATGCCCTCATCACGGGCATCGACACGCAGGCTGCCAAGTCGGCGCACGGTGTCGTCGCCGTGTGGACGGCCGACGATCTCGGTCTCGCACCCTTCCAGGGCATGGTGACCGTACACGCCGACTTCGGTCGTCCGCCGCTGGCAACCGATCGCGTTCGCTTCGTCGGCGAGGCGATCGTCGCCGTGTTCGCCGAGACGGTCACCCAGGCCAAAGACGCCGCGGACATGGTCGTGGTCGACTACGAACCGTTGCCCGCAGTCGTGAGCGCCGAAGACGCGCTGGCCGTCGATGCGCCAGTGCTGTTCGAGGCGCACGGCGACAACATCGCCCTGACCACCACCGACCCGGTGAACGCGGATCTGTTCGGCGACGCCGAGGTGATCGTGCGCGGCCGCTACGTCAACCAGCGGATCGCCGTCGCGCCGATGGAGCCGCAGGGCGCGGCCACGGCTCTCGGGGCCGATGGTCGACTCCTCGTGTACGGGTCCACACAGATGCCCCACCTCCTGCACCGACTGCTGGCCGCTGCGCTCGACATGAACGAGGACGACATTCGCGTGATCGTTCCGCTCGTCGGTGGTGGTTTCGGGGGCAAGGCGGGGATCTATCCCGAGCAGGTCGTCGTCGCCGCCGCGGCCAAGCGGCTGCAACGCCCTGTCATCTGGGCCGGCACGCGCAGCGAAGACATGCTGGTGCTGTCGCACAGTCGCGGTCAGGTGCAGTACGTCGAGCTGGGGTGCAAGCGCAACGGCACGTTCACAGGTTTGCGCGTCCGCCTGGTCGGCGACGGCGGCGCCTATCCAGGCATCGGGGCGTACCTTCCCGCGGGGACGCGACGCATGTCGAACGGCACGTACCGCTTCACCGGCATCCAATTCGACCTCGCCATCGCGGCCACCAACACGACGCCGATGGGCGCCTACCGTGGCGCCGGCCGGCCCGAGGCGACGGCGTTGCTCGAGCGGCTCGTCGATCAGGCAGCCATCGAACTGGGCATCGACCCCATCGAGCTCCGCCGCCGCAACCTGCTCGCCGACGACGTGTTCCCCTTCACCACGCTCACCGGCATCACCTACGACTCTGGCGCCTACACCACACCGCTCGACGCGGTCGCCCGATTGGCCGGGTACGACGAGTTGCGTCGCGAGCAGGCCGAGCGACGGGCGCGCGGTGACCGCACGTTGCTGGGCATCGGCGTATCGACGTACGTCGAGATCACCGCCGGCGGCAACACCAGCGAGTTCGGCGGGGTGCGGGTCAACGACGATGGTTCCGCCACCGTGATCGCCGGGACCTCTGCACACGGGCAGGGGCACCAGACGGCGTTCGCGATGATCGTCAGCGAACAGACCGGCATTCCCATCGATCGCATCCACCTCGACGCCGTCGACACCGATCAGGTTCCCACCGGAGGTGGCACCGGCGGTTCGCGCTCGTTGCAGCTCGGCGGGTCGGCCGTGATGCGGGCCACCGAGTCGCTCGTCGACAAGGCCAAGCACCTCGCTGCTCACCTGCTCGAGGCCGACATCGACGACATCGTCGTCGACACCACGACCGGCAGCATCGGCGTCGCCGGGGTGCCATCGGCCGGACTCGACTGGGCCGCGCTGGCGACCGCCGCGGCGACCGCCGATGGCATCGTCGACCACTCCGACGGCTCGCTGGGACTCGCCGCCCAGCTCGACTTCCACCAAGGCGAAGCGACCTTCCCGTTCGGCGCGCACATCGCCGTCGTCGAGGTCGACCAGGACACGGGCAAGGTCACACTGCTGCGCCACATCGCTGTCGACGACTGCGGCACGGTGCTGAACCCGCTGCTGGTCGAGGGCCAGCAGCACGGCGGTGTCGCCGCCGGGGTCAGCCAGACGCTGTACGAGCAGGTGGTCTACGACGAGGACGGCAATCCGCTGACCGGCAACTTCATGGACTACGCGATCCCGTCGGCAGCGGAGTTCCCGAACTTCGAGGTGCACAGCACCGAGACACCGACCCCGCTCAACCCGCTCGGCGCCAAGGGCATCGGCGAGGCGAGCACGATCGGCAGTACTCCGGCTGTGCAGAACGCCGTCATCGACGCGCTGGCTCACCTTGGCGTCCGCCACATCGATCTGCCGTGCACCAGTCAGACCGTGTGGCGCACCATCCGCGATGCCGAGGCCGGAACGCTCGCCGATCCGTGGCGCGAGCCGCCGTCGATCTTCGCCAGGCTCGCCGGTAGCGGGCAGGAGATCGACGAGGCGAGCCTCGACGCCGCCGAAGGAATCTGACCACAGGCTGCCATGCCCGAGGGCGACACGATCAGGCGGCTCGCCGACAAGATCGGCAAACGGTTCGTCGGCGAACGCTGCGTCCGTTGCGTCACCCGCGATCCACGACTCGTCGGGGTCGATCTAGCGGGTGCCACGCTCGCCAGCACCGATGCGGTCGGCAAGCACCTGTTCCTCCGCTTCGACAACGGGGTGACCGTGCATTCGCACCTGCTGATGACCGGTTCATGGACGGTCGGTCCAGTGGCGGGCGAACCGGAGTGGCGACGACGGATCGAGTTGTGGATGGACACGGGTCGGCTCACCGGCATCGATCTGCCGATCGTCGAGGTGATCCCGACCGCCGACGAAACGGGGGTCATCGGTCGTCTCGGCCCCGACCTGTGCGGGCCGGACGAACCGGACCTCGATGAGATCGTGACGCGCCTGTGCCGCGTACCCGACGCAGCGTTGGCGACTGCATTGCTGGATCAACGCAACGTTGCCGGCTTCGGCAACGTGTACGCGATCGAAGTGCCGTTCATCTGCGGCGTCTCACCGAACCAGCCAGTTGGGTCGATCTCGGGGCTGGCGGACCTCGTCGGTGTTGGCGCTGCCGTGATCCGCACGAGCGCGGAGCGGGGCCCGCAGAACACGACCGGTCGCAGACTGACGACGGCCGATCAGTGGATCTACGCCAGGCGACGCCGGCCGTGCCCGATCTGCGCGACAACGCTCGACGGCTGGGATGAACGCGCCAGCCCATGGGGTCGGACCTCGGTGTGGTGCCCCGGTTGCCAGCGACTCGACGACACGCGGGTGGTCGACAAGGCGCGACCGATGAAGCTCCTCGCCCTGCACCCGGCCCGGCGCCAACCATCCTTCCCCCGCTGACGGTTCGACCCGGCCCCCTGTTCGATCTGGGCGCCACGCTCGTCACCCACCCGCGGCAGGAGAACGGCGTGGCACCCAGATCACCGAAACTTGATCGAATCTGGCCCAGCTGTGAGTCGGCTCACGCGTCGATCGCGATCATCGACTCACACCCGGAGGCTGTCAGTGGTTGTCGCCGACGTCGACAATGGCACGCATCCACGGGTGGATGAGGCACATGTACTTGTACGAGCCGGGGGCCAGACCGGACACGACGACCGGCGGAAGGCCCGGCGCACTACCGCTGCCTCCCAGGAACACCGGGTTCAGCTCCTTGGCGCAATCGCCAGCAGGAGGGCCGGCGAGCCCGAGCGCGTCGTTGATCAACGGGACGCAACCGGGACCGAACTCGTCGACCTTGGTGAAGCTGTGGAACTCGCCACCCTTGACCTCTGCGCTGATCGAATCGCCCATCTTCAGGTCGATCTCGTCAGGCTTGAAGCTCCACTTCTCGTGGCCGAAGTCCTCCGGGTTGAGCTGGGCGAGGAACTCGTCGAACGTGACCAGTTCACCGCTGTGAGGAACACAGATCGGTGGATCACCGGGTCGCTGCAGCGCGGCATTGAAGCTGGCCGGATCGCATCGGTCCAGCATCCGCACCCGACGCACGTGCCCGCCACCACCTTTGGCATCGGCGGCCGATGTCGGTAGTGCGACCAATCCGATTGCCAGAACTGCGATTGCGCTGCTGACGACCCGTTTGTTCATGAAAGTTGCCCCTCTCACCGTGGGCGCGGTATATCGCGCCCCTCGGAAAAACCGTACGCTCGCTTTCCATCTCCGACAATCAGCCGTTGGTCGTAGGTCGCGCCGCGGGTTTGTGAGCGCCCCGCCACGGGTGGTGTTGTCCGGTCGGGTCGCCCGGTTTGCCCGACCGTACCCCGCGACTGCCCGTGCGACTCTTCAGATCGTCGGGACAAGTGTGGACACTGGTGACATCCAGCCAGAAGCAGGAGGAGTCCCATGGCCGATCTCGATCACCCAGTCACCTACGTCGCCCAGTCGCAGGAGATGTCGTGTTGGGCCGCGTCGGCGGCAATGATGATGGGCACGACGGAAGCCGACATCCTGACCCAGTTCGCCGACTTCGGCGACGACGGCGCCGACGAACCGGAGTGCCAGGCGCTGGCCAGCCGGCTCAGCATGACCATTCTTCCCGAAGCCTGCAGAAACGCCGACGGTTGGTGGCAGATCCTCGGTCGCGGCCCGGTGATGGTCGGCATTCCGAACCACTTCATCGTGGTCGGCGGGATCTACACCGACGATGCCGGCAACTCGCAAGTGCACGTCTACGACCCGGCACGCGGTGACTACTGGTCGACGCTCGAAACCGTCGAGAACGGCTACGAGGCCGACTGGAACTTCAGCTACGACCTCTTGCAACGCTGAGCACGGCAGCAAGCTGAGATGATGGAGTAGAAACCCACATCACACCTTGTGGTGGCGAAGTGCAGCAAATCGCTCCATACCGGCACTCGGGGCGAGGTCACTCGAACTGTGTCGCTCCCAGGTCGCTCAGCGACCTCCCAGCGACAAAGTTCAGGCGCGAACGCGGTCGGCGCTGGGCGCGAAATGGGCCGTATGGGACCGTTTCGGTGCCAGCGGTGATCGAGGGACAGCCGCGGGAGATCTGGCGGGGCCGGGCGACGGGCTGAAACAAGATGTGGTGCCGATTTGTGCTCCATCTCACCTTGCTGCCGTACTCATGCAACGCTGAGTTCGATCAGCCGCCGCGGCTGAGCAACGAACGCACGCCGCTGGTGAAGGCCGGGCTGCTGAAGCCGGCCGGGCGGAACGTGGCGAGGTCGATCAACAATGGAGCCCGCACCCCCGTGAACTGTGCTTGATCGATGGCGACCACCTGCTTGCCGCCGATGCGCACGCCATTGCGCAAGATCAGGAAGTCGTACCGGAACGCGCCGGCCGCATCGGTGTGCACCGTCGTGAACGGTGCCTCACCGAAGAACGCCAACTGCACGTCGATGTTCGGCGGGAAACCCGAGCCGATCGCCGCGGTCACCTCACCGGCGCTGACCACACCGGGATTCATCTTCAGCGTCGGCGTGAACAGTTGCAGCGTGCCAC
>JAYVOI010000106.1:0-5526 GCA_043758005.1 Ilumatobacteraceae bacterium | reverse complement strand
ACCCTCAGTGCCGAGACCACCCGGCTGGCCGAGGCAGCGCGTACGGGCTCGTTGAAGCTCGAGGAGTTGGAAGGCGGCACGTTCTCCGTCAGTGCGCTCGGAATGTTCGGTGTCGACATGTTCACGCCGGTCATCAACCCGCCGAACGTGGCGATCCTGGGTGTCGGCCGGCTCCGCGACGACGTCATCGTCGTCGACGGTTCCGCCACGACGACCAAACGGCTGACCCTCAGCCTGACCTGGGACCACCGCGTGCTCGACGGCGCGCCGGCGGCATCGTTCTGCAAGACCATCGCCGACCTCCTCGCCGCCCCGGCCACCCTCGACGCGCCCACCACCTGAGCGTTGGCGCTGGACTCCCGTGTCCTGGTGAATCGTTTGTGACGATACGCGACCTGCCGCGTTCCGATCTGGGCGCCAGTCTTCAACGAACCCGCGCTGGTGGTGAGCAACCTTGGCGCCCAGATCGTTCGACAATGCGCGGTGAAACGTCACAGACGATTCGCGAGGGGTCGTGAGACGGCGCGCAGCTTGCCGCCGAAGGCGTACCGGCTCAGGCGTTGGCGGCTGCAGCGAGTGCAGCGGCGACCTCGGCCACGATCTGGGCGGAGGTCGCGCCGGGGGTGAGGACGGCGGCGACGCCGAGCTCTTTGAGTTTGGCGATGTCGGGTTCGGGGACGATCCCGCCGACGATCACGGGGATGTCGACACCACGTGCCCGGGTCTCGCTGACGACCAGCGGCGCCAGGGTCATGTGCGCGCCCGACAGCATCGACAAGCCGATGGCGTCGACGTCTTCATCCACTGCCGCGGCAGCAACGGTCGCCGGGGTCTGGAACAGGCCGGTGTAGATGACCTCGTATCCCGCATCGCGCAGGATTCGCGCGACCACCTTGATGCCGCGGTCATGGCCGTCGAGCCCGACCTTGGCGATGAGGATCCGTTGGGCAGCCACTAGATGGTCGGTACTTCGACGTGGCGACCGAACACGCTGCCGAGCGACGCCATGACCTCACCGAGGGTTGCGTAGACGCCGACTGCGTCGATCAGCCCGGGCATGAGGTTGACCTCCGGATCGGCGGCTTCGGCCTCGACGCGGCACAGGGCGGCGTCGACGGCTGCTTGATCACGGGTGTGGCGAACTTGCTCGAGGCGCTTCAGCTGCCGTGTTTCGTCCTCGTTGGTGATCTGCAGCAGCGGGATCTGTGATTCCTCGCTGCCTTCGGTGAAGGCGTTGACACCGACGATGATGCGGCGCCCGGTGTTGAACCGCCGCTCGAGATCGTATGCGCTGTCGGCGATCTTGCCTTGGAACCAGTTGTCCTCGATGCCCTTGATGGCACCTTCGAGCATCGAGCCGTTGCCGAGCTTGTCGAGGTAGGCGAACAGTTCCTCGGCCTGCCGTTCGACTTCGTCGGTGAGATGCTCGACGTACCACGATCCGCCGAGCGGGTCGGCGACATGGGCGACGTTGGTCTCCTGGGCGATCACCTGCTGGGTGCGCAAGGCGATGCGAGCAGTCTTCTCGGTGGGCAGGGCCATTGCTTCGTCCATCGAGTTGGTGTGCAGCGACTGCGTCCCACCCAGCACGCCAGCCAATGCCTCGATGGCGGTGCGCACGATGTTGACCTCGGGCTGCTGCGCAGTCAGTGACACGCCAGCGGTCTGGGTGTGGAAGCGCAGTTGCATCGACCGCTCGAGCTTGGCGCCGTATCGATCACGCAGCCAGCGCGCCCAGATGCGGCGGGCCGCACGGTATTTGGCGATCTCTTCGAAGAAGTCGATGTGAGCGTTGAAGAAGAACGAGAGCCGCGGGGCGAACGAGTCGACGGGGAGGCCGGCCTGCATCGCCAGTTCGACGTAGGCGAATCCGTTGGCGAGCGTGAATGCCAGCTCCTCGACCGCGGACGAACCCGCCTCGCGGATGTGGTAGCCGGAGATCGAGATGGAGTGCCACCGCGGCATTTCCGCAGCGGTGAACTCGATGGTGTCTCGTACCAGGCGCATCGACGGCCGTGGCGGGAAGACGAACTCCTTCTGGGCCTGGTACTCCTTCAAGATGTCGTTCTGCAAGGTTCCGCCGAGCCGGGTGCGGTGAATACCGGCCTTTTCTGCCTGGGCAACGAACATCGCGAAGATCACTGCGGCAGGCGAGTTGATGGTCATCGATGTCGTGGTCGTGCCGAGGTCGATGCCGGCGTACAGATCCTCCATGTCGGCCAGCGAGTCGACGGCGACCCCGCAGCGACCGACCTCACCCAGCGACATCGGATGATCCGAATCGAGCCCCAACAACGTCGGCATGTCGAACGCCGTCGACAACCCGTCACCCCCCGACTTGATGATCTCCTTGAACCGCCAGTTGGTGTCGTCCGCGGTGCCGAAGCCGGCGAACATCCGCATCGTCCACAACTTCGACCGGTACATCGAGGCGTACGGCCCACGCGTATACGGATACTGCCCCGGATAATCACCCGACCCGTCGTCGGGGCCGTACACGGGATCGAGCGGCATGCCCGACATGGTGGTGTAGTCGGTGTCGCGCACCGGCGACTCGGCGAATGCTTGCTCCCAGAGCTCACGGTTGGTGGGCATCCGGGCAGTTTAATTGGACGTCAAAGCATTGTGGCAGTTCAGCTGAAATCTCCGAAGGCCCGACGCATGCCTTTCAGCACCGTATAGACCTCGCGTTGCTCGGACGGGGGGATCGGAACGATCGAGAAGACCTGCGCATTGAGCTGCGCCGTGGCCGTCTCGGTGAGTCGTTTGCCGCGCGTTGTGATCTCGGCGAGCACGCTGCGCCCATCGACCGGGTTCGCCGTGCGGTTGACAAAACCGTCCTGCTCCAGCCGTTGCACGGCGTTCGTCACGCTGGCCGGGTGCACCTGCAGACGCTCGCCGATCTTGCCGACGGGCAGGTAGCCCTTGCGGCTGAAGCGCAGGAGCATCAACACCTCGTAGCGGGCGAAGGTCAACCCGAGTGGACGCAGGATCGCCTCGACGCGCGCCAGCAGCACCTGCTGCACGCGCATGATCGAGGTGACCACCGCCATACCGTCGGCGGCTTGCCCCCATCCCTGACCCCTCCAGCTGGCGTGGGCAAGGTCGATCGGATCATCGGGTAACGGCTGCGCAGGTGGCACGGACTGTCCTCTCGGGCACGGTGTCGATCATTGATCATGCCTCAGGTCTGGCGAGCGAGCACGATCGGGGCGGCCTGCTCGAGGTGTTCGACCCACTGGGCAGGTGTCGACGGCTCGACGATCGGCAGGATCACGAACTTGCTCGTGCCCACGGCGACGAACCGGTCGATGGTGTTCATGAGGGCATCCCATCCGCGTGGTACGAGCACCGTCGGATCGTCGAGGTCTGGTCGCCGGCGAGCCAGGAGGTCGACGACCTGCGGCGGAATCGGTCCCGACGCGTACGAGACGAGGGCGCCGTAGTGGTCGGCGTCGATGTGGCGATCGTGCTCGGCGAGGGTGGTCTCGATGACTTCGCGCCCGCGCGCCACATCATCGGGCGTGACGAAGCTGGGCAACCAACCATCGGCCAGTCGTCCGACGCGGCGTAGCTCGGATGCGGCGATGCCGCCGAGCCACACGTCGAGCTGGGGCTGCAGCGGCTTGGGTTGGACGCGCAGGTCGTCGTAGTCGAAATGATCGCCGTGGTGGGTCAACGTCCCCGGCGCCCACGCGCCGCGCAGCACGGTGAGTGCTTCATCGAACAGCTTGGCGCGGGCGCCGCGCTCGACACCGAAGGCCTGTTGCTCGTGCGGGTCGGCCACGCCGAGCCCGAACGCCGGGAGCAGCCGACCGTTCGACAACCGATCAAGCGTCGCCAACTCCTTGGCGAGCACGACCGGGTTCCGACCGGGCAGCACCATCACGCTCATACCGAACTTCAGCCGGGTGGTGCGACCCGCGGCAAACGCCATGCCGACGAGTGGGTCGGGTGCGTCGCCGCCGATCCGCTCGCTGAGCCACAAACTGTCGAACCCGAGTCGCTCGAGCGCATCGACCACGGTCGAGAACCCGCCGTCGTTGAGCCGGGTGCGTGTCCCGAACGCGTACCCGATGCGAATGTGCGGCTGGCTACCCACAGGCCCACAGCCCGACGGGGAGGACCTCAGTTCGAAGGGCCGTCGAGCACCAGACGCCGTGCGACGCGACGCGCGCCGGAGGAGTCGATCGTGACGAACCCATCGCCGCATCGTGACACAACGGTGAAGCGGTGCTGCGAGCGAACTCGGGCGGGCACCATCTGGGTGCGGTGCCAGCCGATCAACGAGGCCACGACGATCACACCGACCACGATCACGACTTCGGGCACACGGCCGGCCAGGAGTGCCGCGACGAGTGCTGCACCGGCTCCGGCCTTCAATGCCAGGACCATCAACTCCGCCGCGTTCGGCCGTGAACTGGCCATCGAGGTGGCCGACGAGGTGGGGGTGGAGCGGTACATGGCGTTCACATTCATATAGACGTTTCAGGAGGCCGTTTGGATTCACTTTCGGCGAGATTTCTCGAAACTGCACTATTCGTCACACAACCGGAACAGAGCGCGCCAGGCGCGCACGATTCAGATGGTCGGATGCCGGTTCGCCCATGGTCGTGCTGCCTCGAGCTGCGCGGCGACTCGTAGCAAGACATCCTCCCGCCCGTACCCGGCGACGAGCTGGATGCCGATCGGCAGCCCGGCGCTGTTCCAGTGGAGCGGTAGGTTGATCGCCGGTTGCCCGCTGGAGTTGAACGGTGGCGTGAAGGGCACGTATGCAGCCGCCCTGACCATCGGGTTCATCGGTGCCGCGGGCTCGTTGGCGAAGGTTCCGAGTGGGGCAGGTGGTTCGGCCAGGGTGGGGGTCAGCAACAGATCCCACCCGTCGCTCCACCATTGCTGCACGGCCCGGCGAAACTCGACGGTTGCGGCGAGCGCGAGGGCGTAGTCGACGGCGCTGACGTTGCGGGCGAACTCGACCTGAGCGCGGTTGACTGGTTCGATCTCGCCATCGGTGATCGGCCGCCCGAGCTGTGCTTCGATCCGCTTCACCGACACGCCCATGTTGGTGCTCCACAGTGCGGAGAATCGTCGGCTGAACTCCCGGTCTTCCAACGCTGCCGGCGACCCGATCTCGACGTGGTGGCCGAGCGACTCGAGCAGCGCGGCCGCGGCACGTACCGCGTCGCGGCAGTCGTCGTGCAGCGCGCCACCGAATGGATGCTCGTCGAGCAGGCCGATCCGCAGATGGCCCGCGTCCGCGCCGACCTCGTCGAGGTAGGGCCGGAGCGGCGGTGGGGCGATCACCGTGTCGCCGACGCCGGGACCGCGCACGGCATCGAGCAGCGCTGCGATGTCGCGGACGGTGCGACTGACCCCGAGCTCGACCCCGAGGTTGCTCTCGTCGCGAAATGGTCCAAGCGTGATCCTGCCCTGCGACGGCTTGAGGCCGACCAGACCACAGCACGATGCAGGGATGCGGATGGACCCGCCGCCGTCGCTGGCGTGGGCGAACGGCACCATTCCGGC
>JAYVOI010000105.1:0-12759 GCA_043758005.1 Ilumatobacteraceae bacterium | reverse complement strand
GTTGACGCCGAGCCGAGAACTGCTGCGTCGTCTGCGCGACGGCGGGCTGCGGCTCAGCCCGACGGCACGGCGCGCCGGCCGGTAGCGACGCCAACCCGGATTCGTCACCAGCGCTCCGGGTCACCGAGCAGGTCCCGCGGGCAATCGACACCTGCCGGGCCGACGACGAACCATTCGACCAGTTCGATGCCGTGCGATTCGGTGATCTCATCGATCTGCAGCCACCGGTCGATGTCGCCCGGAAGCGTTGCCGGTGTGTTGGCGACGGTGCCGGGTCGCACGCTGGCCACGACCAGCCCGCACAGGGCCGGTGCGGTGCTCCCGGCTCGTGCCATGCACTCGGCAACCGCCAACACCGAGTCGGGCTCGGTCGTGCCGCTGATGATCGTGATGGTGTCGCTGCGGCCGCTGTCGTCGAGGAGAAAGGCGATGGTCTCGGCTTGCAGCGGGCGATGGATGACCAAGGACACGACGGCGATCGCGTCGATGGCTGAGTGGATGGGATCGCCGGCGTGCGGTGGGCGCGAGCGGGCAGTGGAGCGCGGCATGTGATGCCTCCGATGGACGTGACGTTGCTGTCGTTGGAAATCGGGGGAGCCGCAAACGTCACGGTACGCCGGGGGTGTCACAGAGTCGGCGGCACTCGGCGCCGGCGTAGAGTGGGCCGATGGCCGACGTCACGATCTACCACAACGTTCATTGAAACTCGTCGAGCAATGCCGTGAGCATTGCCAACGAACTGGGCGTCGATTTCGACACCGTGCTCTACCTCAAGACGCCGCCTGACGAAGCGACCCTCCGGTCGATCATCGCCAAGCTGGAGGACCCCGTCACCGACCTCGTTCGCCGTGACAGCCTGTGGGCCAAGCTCGGCCTGACCGATGCCGACGTGGCGACCGAGGATCAGGTCGTCGCCGTGCTGATGAAGCACAAGCAACTCATGCAGCGCCCGCTCGTGGTGACCAAGAAGAAGGCGATCATCGGGCGACCGAAGGATCGCGTGCGCGCCCTGTTGGGTTAGCGGCGCCGGTGGCGTGGGCGCGATCGTCCGCCGATCGCCTGCAGCACCAACAGCAGCAGGATCGCGCCCAGCGCGGCAACCCCCAATGACCGGAGACTGAAGTCGTTGATTCCATCGCGGCCGCTGGCCTGCATCAGCGCGCCGCCGATCAGCGCGCCGAGCACGCCCACGGCAACGGTGTACAAGCAGCCACTGCGGTCGTCGCGGACGATCCACCGCGCCAGCAACCCGGCAACCAGGCCGACCACGATCCACGCAAGGATGTTCATGCGGCGACCACTCTAGGGTCGCCCTATGTGCGTTCGAGCACGAGCACGAACTCGAGCAGACCGTTGTCTTCGGTCTTGACCGTGCCGAGCGACGGCGCCGGAATGCCGAAGTCGGCGAACACCACGGGAATCTGTCCGAGCACACCGACGAGACCGTTCTTGAACGTGCCCTGCACGTCGAACGTGACCGTGTTGGTCGTGCCATGCAGCGTCAGGTCGCCGGTCGCGGTCGCAGTCAGGGTGCCGCCGTCGGGCGGTACGGTCCCGAAGTCGAGGGGCTGGGTCAGCACGAACGTCGAAGTGGGGAACGTGTCGACGGCCATGACCCGACCGTTGAATTGGGCGTCACGGCGACTCTCATCACTCGTGAACGTCGTCATGTCCACGATGAACTGACCCTCGGTGATCGTGGCACCCGAGGCGATCATCGACCCGGTGATCGCATGCGTGCGGCCGTTCGCCGTGGTGTCGAAACCGTTGATGCTCTCCTTCACCCGGTACCCGACCTCGGAGCCCTCCTTGATCGTCCACGTCCCGTCGGCGGTGCCGCTCACCGCTCCCTGAGACGCTCCCTCGGTCGTCGTTGTCGGCTGTCCGGCCGATGTGTCGTCGGGCGCCACGGGACCGGAGCCGACGGTGGTGCCGAGCCCGGGGGTCGGGGCGATTCCGGCAAGGGCAATGGTCGTCGACGCGGCATCGGCGAGCTTCTTCTCGACGTCACTCTGGCCGAACGCAGGGTCGGCCTTGTTGAACACTTTTGCGTAGAGGAACGAGGCCCCGATGACCAGAACCACAAGCGCGGTGAGCGCGATCACGATCTTCTTCCAATGGCGCTTCATGTCGTTCCTAGGCGTCGAGGGGCGGATAGGGAATTCGGTCATCTTCGCATCCCTCGCGGGTTCGCGCCCGTCGCGACCGGTACGCCAGACTGTGAATCATGACCGTCAACGTTCATCTGGCCAGGAGCGCACCGAAAGCCGTCGACTCGATCGGGGTACCCGTGGGTACACGAGGTGCCGTGCCGCGTAGCCTCGGACTCAATCGCGCGGCCTTGGCGGCTGCCGGCTTCGATGGCAAGCCGGGCCAGACCCTGGTGGTGCCGTCGGCAACCGGACCGACACAGATCGCCGTCGGTATCGGCGACGACGCCGTGACCGCCACGGGCTTGCGCAACGCGGCGGCAGCACTGGTCCGGGTCGCCGGCAAGCGGGCCTCCATCGCCACCTCGCTGGCTGATCTCGAGGGTGTCGACTCGGCGACTGCCGCACAAGCGGTGGTCGAAGGCGCGCTCCTCGCTGCCTACCGCTACCACGGGTTGAAGACCGAGCCACCGCTGCCGGGTTTGCAGGATCTGACGTTGGTGGTGGGTGAGCGCCGCGCCGCCGGCGCCAAGGTCGGTGTCGAGCGCGGTTCGGTGACCGCCGCCGCGGCCGCGATGGCCAGGGATCTGGCCAACACCCCACCCGGCCATCTCACGGCGCGGATGATCGCGGACAAGGCCGTCGCCCTCGGCGCGGAGAGCGGCCTCGGTGTCGAGGTGTTCAACAAGGACCAACTCGCGGCGATGGGCTGCGGCGGCATGGTGGGCGTCAACAAGGGCAGCGCTGAGCCGCCACGCATGATCCGCCTCACCTACGCGCCGCGCAACTCGCGCGGTCACCTCGTACTGGTCGGCAAGGGCGTGATGTTCGACTCCGGCGGCCTCAGCCTGAAGACCAACGACGGCATGAAGACGATGAAGATGGACATGAGTGGTGCGGCCGCAGTGCTGGCAACGATGACGACGCTGCGGGCACTCAAGTGCAAGTCGGCGGTCACCGGGTACATGATGTGCACCGACAACATGCCGTCAGGCAGTGCATTGAACATCGGCGACGTGCTGACGTTCCGCAACGGCAAGACCGCCGAGATCCACAACACCGACGCAGAAGGTCGGCTGGTGCTGGCCGACGGTCTGGCGCTCGGTGTCGAGGCCAAGCCGGATGCCATTGTCGACATCGCCACGCTGACCGGTGCTGTCATGGGCGCCCTCGGCCTGAAGATGGCCGGAGTCCTCGGCAACGACCAACCCTTCGTGGAGCGCGTCAAGAACGCGGCACTCGACGTCGACGAGCAGGTCTGGCAACTGCCGCTCGAGCGCAGCTATCGAAAGCTGATCGACAGCAACGTCGCCGACATGAAGAACGTCGGCGGCCCGTACGGTGGTGCCATCGTCGCCGCGCTGTTCCTCAGCGAGTTCGTCGGCGACACGCCGTGGGCACACCTCGACATCGCCGGCCCGATGAACAGCGACGGCGACGAGGGCTGGCTCTCGCGCGGTGCCACGGGGTTCGGCACGCGACTGCTGATCCAACTGGCACTCGACTTCAGCGTGACCTACGCGGCGTCGGGGGAGTAGCCGCGACTGGTGGCCATCGACGTCGCTTCGATCGCCGCGGCGGGCGGCACCCCGAGAGCCAGGAGTTGCCGTTCGACGGCGTCGGGATCGTCGCCGGTCTCGACCATGGCCTCGGCCAGCACCCGGGCCCGCTCCAGATCGACGAGCGAGATGCGCGTCGTCGGGAGCTTCCACTGTGCATGGGCCGTGCGGAGGTGCGGCGGCATCCGCATGAGATGGCGCGTCGCCACCTGTGGGACGCGGCGCCGGACGGCGAGGCCGCCGTCGGTCGGCTGCGACACGCCGAACAGCACGCAGCGGTTCAGTGATCGCATGAAGGCGTTGGCCGTGCCCAGGGTGTACGACAACCCGAGCGCGCTGGCGGTCTCCTCGACGTCGAGCTCGTAGCCCAGCGGGTAACGATCGAAGCCGAGCACCAGGCGGCGCAGGATCCACGTTGCCGTCGGCCCCAGCACGTTCAGCCAGAACAGCTCGACGTATTGCGAGCGCACGTCGTAGCCGATCGAATCGACGACGGGGTCGAGCCATGGCACGACCATCAACAGTTGGTCGGTGACGGGGATCTCCATTGGGGTCGTTGCCATGCGGGCCTCCCTCGCGAGTCGGGTTGGGATTGGGGTCGGAACGTGCAGGGGAGTCATCCCAAAGATGCACGGCGAGATGCCCGACGTGGAACGAGTGCGCCAAGATGTCGCCATGACGGCCGATGATTTCGCGCACGCCAAGGAATGGATCGAGGCCGCGGCGAGCGTCACGGTGTTCACCGGCGCCGGCATCTCCACCGATTCGGGCATCCCCGACTTCCGCGGTCCGAACGGGTTGTGGACGAAGAACCCGGCTGCCGAGAAGGCTTCGACGCTGCAGAACTACCTGGCTGACCCAGACGTGCGTCGGTTCGCATGGCAGAACCGCCTGCACTCACCGGCGTGGACCGCCTCACCCAACACCGGTCATCTGGCGATCTACGAGCTCGAGCGTCGAAGTCGGTTGCGTGCGGTCGTCACCCAGAACATCGATGAGCTGCATCAGCAGGCCGGTCATGATCCCGACAAGGTCATCGAGGTGCACGGCACCATGCGCTGGACCCGCTGTTGGACCTGTGATGACCGGCGGCCGATGACCGAGGCACTGGACCGGGTTCGCGCCGGCGACGACGATCCGCACTGCCTGATGTGCGCGGTGGGAGTACTGAAAAGTGACACGATCTCGTTCGGCCAGGCGCTGGTGCCACACGTGATCGACGCCGCGATGCGCGCCGCCGACGAGTGCGATGTGCTGCTGGCCGCCGGGTCGACGCTGACCGTCTTCCCGGCTGCCAACGTGGTGCCGCGGGCCAAATCACACGGCGCTCGCGTCGTGATCGTCAACGGCGAACCGACCGGCATGGACCGCTTCGCCGACGCCCTGCTGATCGGTTCGCTCGGCGAGCTGCTGCCGGCACTGGTCGACGCACCGAACGAGCGCGGAACCCCCGTAGCCAAATCCTGACCATATTGGTAGGCTTTCACCATGGCTACCTTCCGAGATCTGCTCAGCGCCGCCAAAGCGGAGATCACCGAGATCGACACGGCGACTGCAGCCGACAAGATCGAATCGGGCGTCATCGCCCTCGACGTTCGTGAGCCCGACGAGTACGACCAGGGGGCGATCCCCGGCGCCATCCACATCCCCCGCGGTCACCTCGAATCACAGGTCGAGGGGCGGTTGCTCGACAAGAACGCCGAAGTGGTCATCTACTGCGCCGGCGGCGTGCGCAGCGCGTTCGCCGCCAAGACGCTGCAGGAGCTCGGCTACACCGACGTCTCGTCGGTGGTCGGCGGCTTCGGCAAGTGGAAGGACGAAGGCCGCCCGTGGAAGACGCCCGTCGTGCTCACACCTGATCAGCGCAACCGGTATCAACGCCACCTGCTGCTGCCCGAGGTCGGCGTGGCCGGTCAGGTCAAGCTGCTCGACAGCAAGGTGCTGATGCTGGGTGCCGGTGGCCTCGGCTCGCCTGCGGCGCTCTACCTGGCCGCCGCCGGTGTCGGGACGATCGGCATCGTTGACATGGACGAGGTTGATGCCAGCAACCTGCAGCGTCAGATCCTGCACAACCTCGATCGCGTCGGCGACCGCAAGGTCGACTCGGCAAAGAAGACGCTGACGTTGTTGAACCCCGACGTCAACATCGTCACGTACGACACCCGGCTCGATGCCAGCAACATCATGGACATCATCGCCGGCTACGACGTGATCGTCGACGGCGCTGACAACTTCCCCAGCCGCTATCTGCTGAACGATGCCAGCGTCAAGCTCGGCATCCCGGTTGTGCACGGCTCGATCTTCCGCTTCGAAGGCATGGTCAGCGTGTTCGACCCGCTGCACGGCCCGACCTACCGCGACATGGTGCCCGAGCCGCCGCCCGCCGAACTGGCGCCCAGCTGTGCCGAGGCCGGCGTGCTCGGCGTGCTCCCCGGCATCATCGGCTCGATCCAGGCGCTCGAGGTGATCAAAGTGCTGCTGCACCTCGGCGAGCCGCTGACCGGACGAATCCTGTCGGTCGACACCACCGACATGAGCTTCCGCACCTTCAACCTCCGCAAGGACCCCAACAACGAGGTCACCTACGAGAATCGCGATCGCATCATCGTGCGCGATCTCGAGGGCCTTTGCGCTCCAGGACTGCACGACTGACGTACTACTGTTTCGCGTCGTGCTGGTAGCGACGGGGCAGCGGGAGACGACACGAAGGCTGTGGATGCACGGCCCCGCGGCCGACATCGCACTCGGTTGGTGCTGGCTGCCGATCGCACTGCTCGTGCACGCCGCCGAGCCGCATCTCGCGACCGTGCACACCATCGTGGGCCTGATCTTCCTGGTCTCGTTCGCCCACCAGCCGCTCACGCTCGGGCTGGTCTACGGCGACCCGGCGCAACGCGACGCACATCGCCGGCTCTACCGTTGGGCGCCAGGTGTGGCGTTCGCCCTCATCGTCATCGGGCTCAACGTCAGCTTGTCGACCGTCGCCCTGATGGCCGGCCTGTGGAACGCCGAGCACACACTGATGCAGCGCTACGGCGTGATGCGCATCTACGGTCGCAAGGCGGGCGATGACCACGGTCGGATCGAGAAGCCGATGCTGATCGTGTGGCTCATCGCCGGGATCACCTACATCGGTGGGTACGTCGACCTGCAGCGATTGGTCCACAAGCTCGGCTTCGGTGGCACGAATGCCCGCAGCGTGCGGTTGCTCGGCAACCTCAGCGGCATCGCCCGGGGGGTCTTCTGGGTCGCCATCGTCGTGGGCCTCGTGTACGTCGTGCGTTGGCTGCGGGCCGAACGGCGCCTCGGCACCATGGCCAGCCGCCCCAAGCACTGGTATGCCCTCGGCACCGCCGGACTGATCGTTGCCGTGATGATCGATCCGATCGCCGGCGTCGCCGGCTACGTCGCTGCCCATGCCATCGAGTACTTCGCGGTGGTGCACAGTTCGTTGCGCAAGCGCAGCGATGCTGCACCCGTCGCACGGGCCACGCGCACACCGGCGCGTCGGGCAGCCGCGTATGCGCTCTACTTCCTGGCGATCGTCGCGCTGATCGCGCTCACCAGGTCGCACTTCGACGGCCGTCTGTACGCGTTCGCGGTGTTGTTCTTCGGCGCCTTGCACATCCTGTACGACGGGTTCGTGTGGAAACTGCGCCGCCCGGCCGTCGCCGCGTCGCTGGGCATCACGCAGAGCTAGGCGCTCAGCAGACCACCGAGGAACAGATCGGCAAGCGCGTCGCCCACTCGCTGCGGACTCTGGCGCTTCTTGCCGGTGAACCATCGTGTGGTGCTGAGCACTGCGTCGAACATCGCTGCGACCACCAGGCGGGCATCGACGTCGCTGCGGAACTCGCCCGCAGCCACTCCGCTTTCGATTGTCGATGCCCACAGCTTGGCCGCCTCGACCAACAGGTCGGCGACCGGTCGAAGTGCGGAGGTCGACGAGAACGTCTGCGCATCGTTGCGGATCATCCGCGTCTCGCTCGGCGTCTGCGCCGCCTCGGCGACCGCCGTCGTGATCAGCGACCGGAGTGTCTCGGCAGCCGAGCGATCGGCCGACACGATCGCGCGGTAGTGCCCGACCTGGCGCTGCATCACCGGCAGCAGCAACTCGGCAACCATCTGCTCTTTGGATTCGAAGTGGTGGTACAGGCTGCCGGACAGGATTCCGGCCGCGCTCCCGATGTCGCGAACGGTGGTGCTGGCTACCCCGCGCTCGGCGAACTGCTCCGCTGCGATCGCCAGGATCTCTTCGCGTCGGGACCGGGCCACGTCACTCGATTCCCGAGACGGTGCGGAAGTCGTCGACATCGGTCCACTCCCGACCCATCCTGGCGATCATGTGGTTCCCCATGAGGTTGCGCGGCTGGCTGGCAAGGTAGAAGCGCTCGTACAACTCGCTGCGCGATCCGAGGGCCGAGCCGGCGAAGTCCCACGCCATTCGGAAGATCTTGGCCCGCTCTTCGGCCGCGATGCCGTTGGCACCGGGAAGGTACTTGCGCACCAGCGGGCCGAGCTCTGGGTCGGCGAACGCCGCCTCGTTCGGGGTGCACAACAGGTTGTGGCTGCCCAAGGTCTTGAAGATGTCGTTGACCCTGGTCATCCACGACGGCATCAGGGCGCGCAGCGCGGTGAAGGGCTCGCCATCGCAGAACCAGCCTCCGTACCGATAGAGGTGAGCGCCGGCCTCGGCGGCGCGGATGGCGGCGCGGGTCATGTCGGCGTAGGTCACCAGTTCGCCGAGCAGTTGGGTGGCCTCGGCACGGGCACCCATGTTCTGCACCTCGACCATCTTGAAGGCGAGGTCGTAGGCGAACTCGAGCTTGACGGCGGCACGAATCGCCGTCTGTTGGATGATGTTGGCCGCCCAGCCGTGCTTCATCACGTTGCCGTAGACGTCGAGATCGCCGGCGATGAACACGCGCTCCCACGGCACCTCGACCTCGTCGAAGATGAGGAAGGCATCCTGCTCGTCGAACCGCGACGAGAACGGATGGTCGGCCCGCGTGCCCTCGACGGTGTAGTGGTCGCGGCACACCGTGTGCAGTCCCTTGGCGCCGACGGGAACCGAGAAGCACAACGCATACGCCGGGTCTGCATCCTTCGGCAACGGGTGCGCCGGGTAGACGAAGTTCTCGTCGGCGAACGGCCCGAGCGTGCCGAGGATCTTCGAGCCGCTGACGACGATGCCGTCGGCCGTGCGTCGCACGATGCGGGGCGTCAGTTCGGCGTTGATGCCTTCGACGTCACCGACCGCCTTGTCGATCACCGGGTTGATGATCGTGTGGGTCAGCGAGAGGTCGCGCAGCGCGACATCGCGTTGGAACGCGGCAAGCGCTGCCCCGGCGCGGGTGTCGCCGTTCTTCTCGAACAGGCTGCGCTGCGCCACGAAGCCGGCAACGGTGACGTTGACGTAGTCGGGTGTGCGACCGAGCATGCCGATCGAATAGCGGGCCAGCCGGTCGAGCGCCCGGTGACGGCGCCGCAGGTCGTCGTCGTCGAGTGGAATGATATGGCTGGCGTTGATCTGTTGCCCGGTCTCGACGTCTTCCACCAGGCAGTCGTCGGCGTACTCGTGCTGATAGTCGAAGTACTCGGCCATGCCGCGCAGTGACCCGGCGAATCGGGGTTCGTTGACGACGTCGACCCGGTGGCCGTCGAGCCAGACGGTGCGATCGTCCTTCAGTCCTGCGATGTAGTCATGACCAGTGCGCGCTCCCATGGCCCAGCACGGTAGTACGAACAACGAAACCAAGCAAGTGCTTTGTTGGTTTGCTCGAACTTCGTCGCTCCCAGGTCGCTCAGCGACCTCCCAGCGACAACGTTGCGGGAGTGTCGACGTTCAGTCGAACAGGTCGGGGTCGGTCCGGCAGATCTCCTGCCACAGGGGTTGAAAGCTGAACCAACCGGCGGCGGGGAACCCGGTCTGCTCGAACGTGTACTGCGCCACGCTGTGCTCGATCAGCTTCGGCGTGCCCGCGGCCATCGCCAACAGCTGGGCATGGCACGAGCGGTCCATGCTGAGGAACCAGAAGCACGCCTCGTCGACCGTGGTGCCCACGGTGAACAGCCCGTGGTTCTGGTGGATCGCTGCTTTGCCGGTGGGGAACTCGGCGGCCAGTTCCTTGCCGGCGTCGATGTCGAACACCACGGCGCCACCTTGTACGGCGATCACCCGATGGTCGCCGTAGAACGCGCACGAATCCTGCGTGATCGGATCGAGGGGGATGCCAAGCGAGGCGAACGCCTTGCCGTGCACGCTGTGGCTGTGCGCCGCCGAGATCACGTCGGGCCGTGCCTGATGGATGGCCGAATGGATCACGAAGGCGGCGCGATTGACCGGTCGGGTGCCGTACACCACCTCGCCCTGGTGGTTCACGAGCAGCAGGTCGCTGACGCGCACGTGGCGGAAGCTCATGCCGAACGGGTTGACCCAGAAGTGATCAGGGAACTCGGGGTCGCGAACCGTGATGTGCCCGGCCACACCTTCGCCGAACCCGACGCGACCGAAGATGCGCAACGCACCGGCCAGCTTCTGCTTGCGGTGCAGGCGCTCGTCGTCGACATTGGCGAACGTGGGCGGGCCTTCCAGGCTGACGGCCTTCGGCGTCAGTTCGACGCCGTCGATCATTCGTACACCGGATTCTGTGATCGTCATGCCCCCACGATACGGCCTCGCTCCGGCGTCGTAGAGTCGCAGCATGAACCGCGAGATCATGCCGGCGTCGATCGCCCCGCCGGCGGCCAACTATGCCCACGCAGTACTGACGGAGGGCGCCGGCTCGTTGCTGCACGTCAGCGGCGTGGTGGCGGCCCGGCCTGACGGGACGATCCCCGACGACGTCGCCGATCAGGCCGCGGTCATCTGGTTCAACATCGGCGCCATCCTCGCCGCGGCCGGCATGGCACTCGCCGACATCGTCAGCATCACGACCTATGTGGTGGTCGACTTCATGGCCTGCCTGCCCGAGGTGATGGCGGCGCGTGATCAGGCACTGTCGGGCCATCGCGCCGCCAGCACGCTCGTCACCGTTCCGGCGCTGGCCAGGCCGGCGTGGAAGATGGAAGTCGCGGTCATCGCCGCTCGGTAGCGCCGCACTCTCGTTAGCACCGGCCTGCGGTGGGGTCGTACGCTCGTCGGTGATGAGTGACCACAAGCGAACCGACTCGGGCATCGAGGTCAAGGCGCTCTACGGGCCTGCCGATCTCGCCGGGTGGGATCCAGCCGAACAGCTCGGCGAACCGGGCACGCCCCCTTACACGCGCGGTGTGTACCCGACGATGTATCGCACCAAGTTGTGGACGATGCGCCAGTACGCCGGCTTCGGCACGGCGACGTCGACCAACCAGCGGTTCAAGTTCTTGCTCAACGCCGGACAGACCGGTCTTTCGTGTGCGTTCGACCTTCCGACGCAGATGGGCTACGACAGCGACCATCCCCGTGCCGAGGGCGAGGTCGGCAAGGTCGGAGTCGCCATCGACACCATCGCCGACATGCGCCTGCTGCTGGCCGACATCCCCCTCGATACGGCATCGATGAGCATGACGATCAACTCGACGGGCGCCATCTTGCTGTTGCTCTACGAGTTGGTCGCCGAAGAACAGGGAGTGCCGGCCAGCGAGATCAGCGGCACGATCCAGAACGACATCTTGAAGGAGTACATCGCCCGCGGCACGTACGTGTACCCGCCACGGCCGAGCATGCGGATCATCACTGACATCTTCGAGTACTGCGCCGCCAACGTGCCGAAGTGGAACACCATCTCGATCTCGGGGTACCACATTCGCGAGGCCGGCAGCACCGCAGTGCAGGAGATCGCCTTCACCATCGCCAACGGCATCGCCTACGTCGAGGCCGCGCTGGCGGCGGGCATGGACATCGACGCGTTCGCGCCACGTCTCAGCTTCTTCTGGAACGCGCACAACAACTTCTTCGAGGAGGTCGCCAAGTTCCGGGCTGCTCGCCGCATCTGGTACCGACTGATGAACGAGCGGTTCGGCGCCAAGAAGGAATCCAGCAAGCTGTTGCGCTTCCACACGCAGACGGGTGGTTCGACGTTGACGGCGCAACAACCGGAGAACAACGTCGTCCGCGTGGCGATCCAGTCGATGGCAGCGGTGATGGGTGGGACGCAGAGCCTGCACACCAACGGCTACGACGAGGCGCTGAGCTTGCCGTCGCAACAAGCTGCACAGGTCGCCTTGCGAACGCAGCAGATCATCGGCTACGAGAGCGGGATCGTCGACACGCCCGACCCCTTGGCCGGCTCGTACTTCGTTGAATCGTTGACCGACGAGATCGAGCGCCTGGCCTGGGAATACATCGACCGCATCGACGAGATGGGAGGCGCGGTCGCTGGCATCGAAGCCGGCTTCCAGCAGGGTGAGATCGAGCAGGCCGCGTACGAGTACGCCAAGTCGATCGACGACGACGAGCGGGTCATCGTCGGGCTCAACAAGTTCCAGGTCGCCGCCGATGGCGACCCGGCCATCTTCCCCGTCGACCCCGAGTTGGAGCGCGGGCAGAAGGCGTCGCTCGCCGAGTTCAAGGCGGGGCGCGACGCATCGTTGGTGGAGGCACGCCTCGCCGATGTCACCACGGCCGCGCGGGGCACACAGAACCTGCTGTACCCGATGAAGGAGGCGCTGCGCGCCAAGGCGACGCTCGGCGAGGTCAGCGATGCCTTGCGCGCCGTCTTCGGGGTGTATCGCGCAAGGTCGTGAGCATGCAGCGTTGGTCGACCCAGCACGCAGGCGTCGAGTGTTGCGACGTGATGACGATCGGCCGGCGAAGCGGCAAGGCGCACGAGATCGAGATCTGGTTCGGCGTCATCGATGCCACGATGTACCTGATCTCGGGCAATGGCCCCACCGCCGACTGGTATCGCAACGCGTTGGCGAACCGGCAGGTTTCGGCGCGGCTGGCCGGCGAGACCCACACGGGTGTCGCCCGCGACGTGACGGACGCGGACGAACGCCGCCGCGCCGGCGATCTGATGGGGGAGAAGTATCCGTGGGACGGTGACTCATCGATCGGCCTCACCCGT
>JAYVOI010000104.1:0-12783 GCA_043758005.1 Ilumatobacteraceae bacterium | reverse complement strand
GTCAGCGGTGATGGTGATGTTGGCAAACGTGTCGGAGGGCACCCTGTCGGTGGTGATGCTGATTCCCGGCCCGGCCGAGAAGGTCAACCCGGTGACGCCCGTCAGGAAGCCGCTGCCGAAGACGGTCAACGAGTGCGACGTCCCTTGGAACGCCTCGTAGGTCGTGAACCCCGGGATCGAGTCGCAGCGCGGCAGAAGTGACCGACAGATCGGCATCGATCCCGGTGACCGCCTGCCCGGCGGCAACGGTGATCGTGCTGGCCGCGGCGCGGCCAGCGCGAAATCAAGCGCACGCGCGACCAACGGCGAACCTGAAGCGAACTCGCCTGAACTTCGTCGCTCCCAGGTCGCTCAGCGACCTCCGAGCGACAAAGTTGCAGGGCGAAGATGTGGTGCGTACTCAGCCGCCGCTGACGTCGGCAACCTTCTGGCGACCGGCGCCGAGGAACGGCATCATGGCCCGAAGGCGACCGCCGACCTCTTCGATCTGGTGCACCCGACCGGCTTCGCGGAGGCCGTTGAAGTTGATGCGACCGGTCTCGCTCTCGGCCACCCACTCCTTGGCGAACTTGCCGTTCTGGATCTCCTTGAGAATCTTCTTCATCTCCAGCTTCGTCTTGGCGTTGACGATGCGCGGCCCGCGGGTGACGTCGCCGTACTCGGCAGTGTCGCTGATCGAGTAGCGCATGCCGGCGATGCCTTCCTCGTACATCAGGTCGACGATCAACTTCACCTCGTGGAGACACTCGAAGTACGCCATCTCCGGCTGATAGCCGGCCTCCACCAGGGTCTCGAACCCGGCTTGCACCAGCGACGTGAGGCCGCCACACAGCACGACCTGCTCGCCGAACAGGTCGGTTTCGGTCTCTTCGCTGAAGGTGGTCTCGATCACGCCGGCGCGGGCGCCACCGATTGCCTCGGCGTAGCTGAGCGCCAGCGCGTGGGCGTCGCCCGTTGCATCTTGGTGGACCGCGATCAAGCACGGCACACCGCCGCCCTCGGTGTAGGTACGGCGCACGAGGTGGCCGGGGCCCTTCGGCGCGATCATGATCACGTCGACGGTCTTCGGCGGACGGATTCGCTTGAAGCGGATGTTGAAGCCATGCGCGAACGCGAGCGCCTTGCCCTTGCGCATGTGCGGCTTGATGAACTCCTCGTACGTTGCCTTCTGCTCGGTGTCGGGCATCGTCAGCATGATCACGTTGGCCCACTTGGCGGCGGCCCCGATCTCCATGACCGTCAACCCGGCAGCCTGTGCCTTAGCGGCGGACTTGCTGCCTTCGCGCAGGCCGACGACGACGGGGACACCCGACTCCTTCAGGTTCAGCGCGTGAGCATGGCCCTGCGAGCCGTAGCCGATGATGGCCACCTTGCGACCCCGAATGATCGACGGATCAGCGTCCGCCTCGTAGAACATCTTCGCGGCCATCTCAGCCAGCCTTTCCGTAGTCGCTCTTCTTGGAATTGGAGTTCGCGGCACGCAGACGTGCCTCACGATCGAGTTTGGGCAGCGCCACCCGGCCGGTGCGCTGCAGCTCCACGATGCCATATCCGCTGAGCAACTCTTCAAAATCGTCGAGCTTGTCGGGGTGGCCGTCGAGGCTGATGGTGATGGCCTCGGTGCCGACGGCCAGGATCTTGCCCTCGAAGATCGTGGCCAGCTCGACAATCTGGCCGCGGTGCTCGGGGCTGACGCGGATCGTAGCCAGCAGCAGTTCACGCTCGACCGAACGGCGCGGATCGAGCTCACTGATCTTGACCACTTCGATCAGCTTGAACAGCTGCTTGGTGATCTGCTCGAGCGGCGCGGAGTCGACATCGACGACGATCGTGATGCGGCTGAACCCCGACTCCTCGGCAGGCGCGACGGCCAGCGAGAAGATGTTGTAGTCGCGCCTGGCGAACAGCCCGGCGACTCGCGCCAGGACCCCGGGGCGGTTCTGCACGAGCACCGACAAGATGTGATGGTTCATGTCGGTGCTCACTTGAGTGCGCCCTTTCTGGCCATCTGCGCATCGGGCAGGATCATGTCGTCGTTGCCCAAGCCGGCCGGCACCATCGGGAAGACCTTCTCGCGTGCATCGACACGGAAGTCGACGACGACCGGGCGATCATCGATGGAGTTGGCTTTGTCGATCGCCGGTTGCACTTCCTCAGGTGAGTCGACGCGGATGCCGACGCAGCCCATGGCCTCTGCCCACTTGACGAAGTCGGGCAACTCGGGCGAGAGGTACACCTCGCTGTAGCGCTCGTCGTAGAACATCTCCTGCCATTGGCGAACCATGCCGAGGTAGCTGTTGTTCAAGATGCCGACCTTGATGGGGATGCGCTCGACGCTGGCCGTGACCAACTCCTGCGCGGTCATCTGGAAGCAGCCGTCACCGTCGATCGCCCACACAGTGCGGTCGGGGCGGCCGACCTTGGCGCCGATCGCCGCCGGCACGCTGAAGCCCATCGTGCCGAGCCCGCCGGAGTTGACCCACGTGTAGGGCTCGTTGAACCGCCAGTACTGCGACGACCACATCTGGTGCTGGCCGACGCCGCTGACCAGGATGGTGCCTTCGGGAGCGTTGTCGCGCAGTTGCTCGAGGCAGAACTGCGGCTTCAGGGCCTCGCCGGGCTCGCTCTGCTCGTACGACAGCGGGAACTGCTCGCGCCAGCCGCTGATGCGGCTCTTCCACGCACCGATGTCGGCTTGCACCGCACCACCGTCGAGCAGTTCGCGAATCGCCTTGATGAGCTCCTCGATCACCTGGCGGCAGTCACCGACGATCGGCACGTCGGGCCGGCGCACCTTGCCCTGCTCGGCCGGGTCGATGTCGACGTGGATGACCTTGGCATCTGGCGCGAACGTCGACACTTTGCCGGTGATGCGGTCATCGAAGCGCGCCCCGAGAGCGATCAACAGATCGCTGCGTTGCAGCGCGGTGATCGCCGTGGCGTTGCCGTGCATGCCCGGCATGCCGAGGCACAACGGGTGATCGTCGGGGAACGCACCACGCGCCATCAGGGTCGTGACGACGTGGATGTCGGTCATCTCTGCCAGGGCGCGCAGCGCCTCTGCGGCGCGGGCCTTCAAGATGCCGCCACCGACGTAGAGCACGGGCCGCTCGGCGGCCAGGATCAGCTTGGCCGCCTCCTTGATCATGCGCGGGTGGCCCTTGGTGTTCGGGCGATACCCGGGGAGGCTGTCGATGACCTCGGCGTCGGTCGGCCAGTACCACTCCATCGAGTTCTGCAGCACGTCTTTGGGCACGTCGATCAGCGTCGGGCCGGGCCGGCCGGTCGTGGCCACTCGGAATGCCTGGCGCACGGCCATCGGCAGGTTCTGCGCGGACATCACCAGTTCGTTGTGCTTGGTGACGCTGCGGGTGATGCCCACGGTGTCGCACTCCTGGAAGGCGTCGGTGCCGATCGCTGTCGTCGAGACCTGGCCGGTGATGCACACCATCGGGATCGAGTCCATGTACGCGTCGCACAGCGGGGTGACCATGTTGGTGGCCGCCGGGCCACTGGTGACCATGGCCACGCCAGGGCGGCCGGTCACGTGGGCATATCCCTCGGCCATGTGCCCTGCACCCTGCTCGTGACGAACGAGGATGTGGCGGATCGACGAATCGAGCAACGGATCGTAGGCAGGCAGGATGCAACCACCCGGCAGGCCGAACATGACCTCCACGCCCTCCATCTCGAGGGCTTTGATCAGGGCTTGCGCCCCTGTGATCTTCATCTGTCGTCTCCCTTATGAAACTTGCTGCCAGAACATCGGCCCGAAAAACCAAACGGCCTCCCGGATGGGAGGCCAAGATGCACGCGTATGTGAGCGTGCATCTACATGAGTACTACGACAATCGAGATGATTCCGGCACGCATGAATCGTAGTGTGCCACGCACGAACCCCGACGCGCAACCTACCGGTAGGACAATCGAGCAGTGACCGTGAAACGAACGATCACCGACGCGCAGCGGCGCAGGCGTCTGGCCTGGCGACACATGCTGGTCGCGACTGCTCGCACCGACGACATCGCCACGATGGCGGACTCCGTCGTGGCCTTGCATTCGTCGGATCCATCGACCGTGTACCTGTCGGCAGTGGCCCGCATGCAGCACCCCTCGATCGACGCGATCTCTGCAGCGTTGTACGACGACCGGACGATCGTGCGCCATCACGCAATGCGTCGCACGTTGTGGGTCATGACCCCACGGACGGCGCGTTGGGCACACGCCGCATGCACCGCGGCGCTGGCCACGACCGAGTGGCAACGGTTGGCCAAGATGGTGGAGGGCAGCGGCGTCGCAACGCACGGCGCCGCATGGGTGGCGACTGCACGAGCCGACACGCTCGACGCGTTGACTGCGATGGGTGTGGCAACGGCCCGCCAACTCGGCAAAGCGGTTCCTGCCCTCACAGCCAAGCTGCAGCTCGCCCCCGGCAAGTCGTACGCCGCCACGCAGGGAGCCCACACCCGGTTGCTCCTGAACCTCGGGTTCGACGCGGCGATCGTTCGCGGGCGACCGGGCGGTTCGTGGAACACCTCCGAGTACCCCTGGTCCCTCGCCGACGACTGGGTGCCCGGCGGCATCGCCGGCGAGGACGTGCAGATCGCTGTCACCGAACTGGCTCGCGGCTATGTCGCCCGGTTCGGTCCGGTCACCACCGCCGACCTGCAGTGGTGGACGGGCTGGACGCTTGGCACCAGCCGCAAGGCGCTCGCCGCCATCGACGCGGTCGAGGTCGAGCTCCAGGCCGATGATGGACCGGAGATCGGTTGGGTCCTGCCCGGCGACGTCGACAACGACCAGGAGGGTGCGACCCCATGGATTGCGTTCCTGCCGGCGCTCGACCCGACCACGATGGGTTGGAAGCAACGGGAGTGGTATCTCGGCGACCTCGCCGCGTTCGGTGGGCCGGTGTTCGATCGCAACGGCAACGCCGGCCCGACGATCTGGGTCGACGGTCGCGTCGTGGGTGGCTGGGCGCAACGGAAGTCCGGTGAGATCGCCCATCAGCTGCTCGCCAACGTGCCCGCGAAGCGGGCGAAAGCAATCGCGGCAGAAGCCGAGCGCCTCCGCGAATTGATCGGCGACGCCCGGGTCAACGTGCGGTTTCCTGCCCCGATGCAGAAGGAGCTGCTGGCGTGAACGCGTCGGCATGAACGCGGAAATTGCCGCTGCATGGAAGCATCGCGAGCTTCGGATCCTCGTGATCGGCGAAGGCGTCTCCACGTTCGGGTCGCTGGTGTCGAGGCTGGCATTGCCGTGGACTGCGGCTCGGGAGCTGAACCAGGGAACCTTGTCGGTCGGCCTGGTCTTTCTCGCCGAGCTCCTCCCTTCCGTCCTCTTCGGCCTGTTCGCAGGCACGTTGGTGGATCGGTGGTCTCGGCGGCGCGTGCTCATCGTGTCGAACATCGCCTTCGGTGTCGTCACCGCCGTGATCCCATTCTTGGCCGCCGCCGATCGGCTGACCATGACAGCGATCTATGCCGTTGGGCTCGTCAGCGGTTGCATCGCCCCGTTCTTCCGAGCCGCATTCCGCTCGACCGTGCCGATCACCGTGCCTCGCGAGTCGTTGCCCGGCGCGCAATCGATCATCCAGGGCGTCTCGGCCACGGCCGAGTTGGCCGCCTTCGGCGCAGCCGGTTGGCTCGTCCACGTGTTCGGCGGACCCGCCGGTCTGGCGATCGATGCCGGCTCGTTCGTGTGGGCCGCCGCAGTGTCGGTGCTCCTGCGACCAACGCCGCCGGCGTTGCGCAAGCAGCACCGCACCGATGTGTTGACCGAGCTCCGCGACGGGGCGCGCTACGTCCGGCGCCATGTCGTGCTCGGGCCGATCGCGCTGTCCGAAGTGATCGCCGGCGTCGGTGGTGGGATCGTCGGGAGCGTCGTGATCGTGCACGTCACCAAGACCCTCGGCTACGACACCGGTCCTCAAGGCATCGTCTACGCGATCGGTGGTGTCGGATCACTGGTCGCTGCGGGGTTCGCGACGCGGGCGCTGGCCCGAATCGGGTTGCAACGATCGATCGTCGCTGCATTGATTGCCACGGCGCCGGCGATGTCGTTGATGGCATTCGCGCCAGGCCCGTCGCTGCTCGGCTACGCCATGTTGGTCGGTCAGCAGTTGATCGCCGACCCCGTCGGGACCGTCAGCATCGTTGCCTACGGCACGGTCGTGGCCGCCGGGTCACCCGAGTCGATGCGCGGGAGGGTCGAGTCGACGGTCGGGGTGTTGGGCACACTCGGGCTGGCCGCTGGATTCGTGATCGGTGGAGTGCTGGGGGAACCGGCCGCGCTGGGCTCGCGCGTCACGTTGTTCCTCGGTGGTCTGGTGACGGCATCGGCCGCAGCCTGCCTGATCGGCGTGGACGTACGCCGGGTTCACTCGGCCACGGATGTCCCGGTCGTGTCGGCGACCGGTGTCATGTCGTAGGTGATCCACGTCGTGCGGACGGCCCGCTTGTCGTACACGGCTCGGGCGCGGTAGTTGTCGTCGGCGGTCGTCCATCGCACGCCAGATCCTTCGCCGAACCCGGCGGCAGCCGCTTCGCCAACAGGATCATCAGCAGCCACGAGACCACCACGACGGCGATGCCGATCACTGCGAGGCGGACCAGCATCAGGCAACCATACGACCGACACCACCCGCTCGCGAGGCCCGACCTCGTGCCCTCGTGGAGTGTCTGGCGCCTCCCTGGGTACCCCGAAACACTCCACGGGTCTTGGGGCGATTTTACGAATCGAGAAGCTAGAGCGCTCCACATTCCTAACCTGATCAGCCATGACCACTCCCCCGTCCCCCACCATCGCGCCGGTAGAAGGCCGGCTCGGCGTGCTCACCGTCGGCCTCGGCGCCGTCGCGTCGACGCTGATCGCCGGTGTCGAGCTCGTCAAGCGCGGTGTCAGCCTGCCGGTCGGCTCGCTGACGCAGATGGGCACGATCCGCCTCGGCAAGCGCACTGACAACCGCCGACCACTGATCAAGGACTTCCTGCCGCTCGCTGCCCTCGAAGACATCGTCTTCGGCGCCTGGGATCCGTTCCCTGACGATGCCTACGTCGCTGCCACTCGGGCCGGCGTGCTCGAGGGCGGCAAGCACATCGAGGCAGTCAGCGATGCGCTGCGCGAGGTGCGCCCGATGCCTGCCGCGTTCGATCGGGAGTACGTGAAGCGCATCGACTCCGACAACACGATGCACACGATCGACAAGCGCAGCATGCTCAACGCGATCCGCGAAGACATCAACCGGTTCCGCGAGGAGAAGCGGGTCGAGCGGGTCGTGATGCTGTGGGCCGCGAGCACCGAGATCTTCATCGAGCCGGGGCCGGCGCACATGAACATCGAAGCATTCGACGCGGCGATCGATGCCAACGACCCGACGATCGCACCGTCGATGCTCTATGCGTACGCGGCGATCCTCGAGGGCGTGCCGTTCGCCAACGGGGCCCCCAACCTGACCGTCGACATCCCGGCGTTGCGTGACTTGGCCAACGAGCGCCAGATCCCGATCAGCGGCAAGGATTTCAAGACCGGCCAGACCCTGATCAAGACCGTGATCGGGCCGATGCTGAAGGCCCGCATGCTGGGGCTGTCGGGCTGGTACTCGACCAACATCCTCGGCAATCGCGATGGTGAGGTGCTCGACGATCCCGACAACTTCAAGACCAAGGAGGAGAGCAAGCTCGGCGTGCTCGAGCACATCCTCGACCCCGAGGTCTTCCCCGAGCTGTACGGCAACGTGTACCACAAGGTGCGGATCAACTACTACCCGCCGCGCGGCGACAACAAGGAGGGCTGGGACAACATCGACCTCTTCGGGTGGCTCGGCTACCCGATGCAACTGAAGATCGACTTCTTGTGCCGTGACTCGATCCTGGCCGCGCCGCTGGCGCTCGACCTGGTGCTGTTCAGCGACCTGGCGCAGCGCGCCGGGCTGTTCGGTATTCAGGAATGGCTGAGCTTCTACTACAAGGCGCCGATGGTGGCCCCCGGCCTCTACGCCGAGCACGACCTGTTCATCCAACTCGCCAAGCTCAAGAACACGCTGCGTTGGATGATGGGTGAAGAGCAGATCACCCACCTCGGCCGTGAGTACTACGAGGACGACGACGACTGAGGTGCCGCCAACGTCAGCGCGACGCGCGCCCCGCCGAGAGGGCTCGAGCCGATGACCACCGAGCCACCGTGGGCGATGGCCACCTGTTGGGCGATCGCCAGACCGAGGCCCGACCCGCTGCCGCCACCACGTTCGAATCGCTCGAGCACCCGCTGCCGGTCGGCCGGCGCGACCCCAGGTCCGTTGTCGTCCACCGTGACGGTGGGACCGGCGACCGACACCACGACGTGTTGCCGCGAGCCGTCGACCGGCACGCCGTGGACGAGCGCGTTGCGCACGAGGTTGGCGATGGCCAACCTCACGCCGTCGCGCCAGGCGATGAAGGTGGTCGGCGGTGTCGAGTCGATCTCGATCGCGGCATCCGGAGCTCGACGCCGTTCATCGGCAACGGCTGCGTCGGCCACATCGGCGAGGTCGATCTCGTCGAACCAGGATTGATCGGCGAACTCGGCGTCGGCCAGGGCTCGCACGGCCGACAACGACGCGGCCATCCGCTGCAACTGCTCGTTGGCCAGGCCGAGCACCTCGATGCGATCCGGCTCGGCGATCCGGTCGCTGCGAGCGATGTCGAGGTTGATCAGGGCGCTCTGCAGCGGCGTACGCAACTCGTGGGTCGCCGAGGAAGCGAAGGCGCGGGCCGCGTCGAGGGCAGCGCCCCGGCGCTGGGTCTCGTCGGCCAAGCGCTGGAGGTTCTCGTTCAGGGTGGCGGCAACGTCGTCGACCTCATTTGATCCGTAGGCCGTGCCGACCCGCCACGTGCTCGGCTCGGCGCCTTCGATCCCAGCGGTGTCGCGGCGCAGCGCTGTGAGTGGTCTGGTGGCGACCTTGCCGAGGAGGTAACCGACGAGGCCGGCCGCCAACGATGTCAACCCCATCACGAAGATGACACGGCGACGCAACTGCATTGCCCGGGCGTCGACATCGCCGAGGGGTGCGACGAGTTGGACCAACGCCTGATCGCCGGCGTTCGGCACGTCCGACACCTCGACGGTGTACAAGCGCCAGCGGTCGCCGCTGGCCCTGGCCGTCGAGAAGCCGGGAACGATCCTGCTGGGAAGCGGATCGGCGGGCAGCAAACCGAGCGAGATCGTCTCGCCGCCACGAACGACCCGTGCCCCTTCCAGCGTCGTGCGTAGTTCGGACTGCGCCAAGCGTTCGGCGACCGCCGCAAGGATCGGTGCCGTCTTCGCTCGTTCTTCCAGTTGGGTGTCGACGCGCTCTTGCAGCACGGTGGCGAAGTAGCCGCGAAACAGGGCCCCGACCGCCAGCAACGTGATCGACGCGGCGATGAAGGAGGCCAGCCCGGTGCGGGTCGCCAGGCGCACTTACTCGACCCTCAGGACGAAGCCCACGCCACGCACGGTCTCGATCAACCGCGGAGCTCCGGCAGCTTCCAACTTCCGCCGCACGTACCCGACGAACACGTCGACAACGTTGGTGTCGACGTCGAAGTCGTACCCCCACACCAGTTCGAGCAGCCGGATCCGCGACAGCACGATTCCGGGGTTGGCGGCGAACACGGCGACGAGATCGAACTCGCGCCTCGACAGGTCCAGCCGGACCTCGCCGATGGTGGCAACGCGCCGATCGAGGTCGATCCACAGCGGTCCGGCGGAGAGGGCGGAGGTGGGCCCAGCATGCGCACGTGCCCGACGCAGCAGCGCATGCACACGAGCTGCCAACTCGTCGAGCGAGAACGGCTTGACCACGTAGTCGTCGGCGCCCGCCTGCAGCCCGGCGACGCGGTCGCCGACCTGATCACGTGCCGACAGGATGAGGATCGGCGTATCGACGTCGAGCCCTCGCAGTCGCGTGCACAGCTCGATGCCCGACATTCCCGGCAAACCGATGTCGACGATCATCACATCGGGGCGCCGGCGGGCGACCATCGTCATCGCCGACTCGGCATCGGGGACCGACGAGACGTCGAAGCCATGTACCCCGAGCCCTCGATCGACTGCTGCTCGCACGGCGTCGTCGTCTTCGACCACGAGCACGCGTCCACGGTCAGCTGAGCTCATGGACACGCAGTCGTCGGCACCTCTCCATTGTGGTCTGCGCGACTCAGTCCTGGCTGAGATCTGCATCGACGCCGGCGAGCAGTTGGTCGATCTCGTCGAGTTGCTTCTCGAGGTCAGCGACCTCCGCATCGCTCACGGTCACGCCCGCCGTCGTCGTGGCGACCTCGGTGGCGAGCGGCGCTGGCGCAGTCGTCGTCTCCGGTGCGGCGGTCGTAGCCGGGACCGTCACGGTCGGCGCGGTCGTCGTCGGCGTCGGGGTGGTTGCCGGGAGCGTGGCCGCCGGGGCCGACGGCACGGAGGGACCGCCGGCATCCGATGAGCCGCACGACGCCAACCCGACGACGACGGCCAGGGTCGCGATCATCATCGCCGTGGAACGAAGGTGGTCACGACGAACCATCAGACATCGACTCCATGAGCACGGCACAGATCGGCCAGCTTGGTCAGTCGGGTCTGACGCTGCGTCAGCACCTGCAGGGTCTGCGTGCGCACGGCCAGGCGGTTCGTCAACACAGTGGCGAGCTGCGTGCGGCCCTTGGCGGTTGCCTCGTCGATCTGGGCCTGCAGCCACAGCAGCGAACCCTTGGTGGATGCATCGCCATTGAGGCGGGCAATCACGTTGTCGGTGCGGGTCTCCAGGTTCGGGATGCGCAGGCATGCCCGTTGGAGCCGGGCAGGCAGTTCGCCCGAGTTGCTGGCCGCGTATGCGGCGCTCGGCACCACCATCGCAGCGCCGGCCGAGAGCACGACGGCGCCGAGCATGATGGTGGACTTGATGGAACGACGGGGGGTCGTCATTGCTGTCTCCTTGGTGTCACGCCGGCGAGGTGTTCACCGGACATGCATCACAATGAATCGGTACTCTGAGACAACTCTGTGAGGACCATGTGACACACGTCACATCAAGAACTCCGCCCGGGAAGTGTGTGGGTTCGGTGCGCGATGTGGGCATCGAACCCACACACTTCGGCCGCTGCGCAGCGCTCCCCCGTTCAAGCGGATCTGGGCGCCACGCTGATTTCTGACCAGCCTGTTCGTGAGCGTCTGGCGTCCAGATCGGATAGCGCACGAGGGCTCGTTTCGTCACTGACGATTCACGAGGGGTCGGCCCCGGTGCTCCACCCCGACCGGTGGGCGAGCGGGCGTGGATCAGGGCGACGGGGTGCGGCCGGCGAGAATCTCGGCGAGCATCGGCGCATAGAGGTCGCGATGGAAGGCCGGGACCGCCTCGAGCCCACGCTCGTCGGCCAGCTGCATGGAGTATTCGCGCGACGCCTGGAAGTCGTCGCCGTGCTCGATCAGTTCGGCGCCGAAGCCGCGCATCGCCGCGTTCTTGTCGGCGCTGTTGCCGTGCGGCACCACGATCGTCACGGCGACGCCCGCAGCCCCGCCCGCGAACGCCAGGCTCTGGCCGTGGTTCCCCCGCGTCGCGCTGACGATGCCGCGCACCGTCGGCCGCTCGCGAGCCAGACGGTCGATGTACACCAGCCCTCCACGCACCTTGAAGGCGCCCGTCGGCGTGCAGTTCTCGTGTTTCACCCAGACCTCGGCGCCGATCTCGGCTTCGAGCAGCGGCCACCGGAACTGCGGAGTCGGCAACATGTGCCGGCCAACCACGGCCTCGGCCTCGGCGAACTCGTCGCCGCTGAAGAACGTCACGCCCAGACCATCATGCCCAGACCACCCCGCCGACGCGCACGTCGTGCTGTGCCACCGGCATCTCGTCGACCAACTGCTCGGCGAAGCACACACCGACCGATGGGGCCGACACCGTCGGCAAGAAGCGGTCGTAGTAGCCCTGCCCGTACCCGAGGCGATCACCGACAACCGTGAACGCCAGACCCGGCACGATGATGAAATCGATCTCGCCGGCGTCGACCGCCGGGCCCGTCGGCTCCGTGACACCGAACGTGCTGGTCGACATCGGCGAGTCGCCGTCGACCGCGACGATGCCGGTCGCCTCGACCCTGGGCAACAGCAGTCGCTTGCCTTCCACCATCAACCGCGCAAGCAACGGGTCCGTGTCGGGCTCGCCATTGAAGCCCACGAACGCCATCACGGTGCTCGCCCGCTCGTAATGCTCGAGCTCGGCAACCTTTGCCCACAGCTGAACGCTGCGCATCAGATGGTCGTCGACCATGTCGCGCACCATCCGCATGTTCTTGCGCAAGGCCGCCTTGTCGATCACTCGCACAGCCTGCCACGGCTGTCAACGCACACAGGCCCGGCAGTACAGTCCAGCGTGATGTCGATCGATCCCATGAAATATCGCCTCGTACTCGGCCACTTCCCCACTGGTGTCACTGTGGTCACGGCGATGGTCGACGGCCAGCCCGTCGGGTTCACCATCGGTTCGTTCACGTCGGTGTCGCTCGAGCCGCCGTTGGTCGGGTTCTTGCCGATGACGACATCCGAGCGCTGGCTACGCATGGCATCGGCGGGCAGCTTCTGCGTCAACGTGCTCGGCATCAACCACGGCGATCTGTGCTGGCGGTTTGCCAAGAGCAGCATCGAGGAACCCTTTGAAGGCGTGACCTGGACGCCGGCGCCGGTCACCGGTTCGCCGATCCTCGAGGGCGCCATCGCCTGGATGGATTGCAAGACCGCGGAGGTGGTCGACGCCGGCGATCACTACTTCGTGATGGGCCT
>JAYVOI010000103.1:0-12880 GCA_043758005.1 Ilumatobacteraceae bacterium | reverse complement strand
GGGCTCTCCGTCTTCAGCGATATCAGCGGTCGTTTACGAGGGACTATATCTCTGCGGACGACGCTGACCGGGGCCGGGAGATGGGCCCGGTGTGGCTGTTGCTCGGCACGGTCTCCGAAGGGCGCAGCGACTGGTATCCGCAGCTGACGTACTGAACCGTAACCTCACCCCATGACGCTCGACGCCGAACTGGTCAACAAGGTCACGTGGAAGATCCCGAACGCGCTTGCGCTGGTGGGATCTCGGGCCGGCGACGAGTGGAACGCGATGACCACGAGTTGGATCACGCAACTCTCCATGGAACCGGTGCTGATCGGCGTCGGCATCGACAACACCGCCGTCACCCACCGCCTCATCACCGCGGGCGGGTCGTTCACCGTCAACCTCTGGCCGGCCGACGACACTCGCGTGTTCGTGAAGTTCTCGAAGCCGGCGGCGTTCGAGGAGATGGCCCTGAACCGGCGGGCGATCAAGGCCGGCGTCACCGGTGCGCCGGTGTTCGACGAGGCCATCGCCTATCTCGAGTGCGAGGTCCGGCAAGCTCACGACTTGGGTACCCACACGCTGTTCATCGGCGAGGTGGTCGACGCCGGAGTTCGCGACGACGAGGCACGGGCCGCGTCGATGAGCGACACCCGCATGAAGTACGGCGGGGTCAAACGACACTGACCACGCACCGACGGATCATATCGCTGCTCGACTGGCTGTTCCGTAATCGCCAGACGGGCCAGATCACCATTGCCCAGTTCCCGAACGTCGCGCTGTGGATCTTCATCGCCACGGTCGTGCTTCGCCGGGTCGTGCCCGCCACTGGCACGCTGCACACCGTTCTCGAGGCAATCGGGCTTGCCGCGCTGGCCTGGTGGGCCCTCGACGAGGTGTTCCGAGGCGTGAACCCGTGGCGGCGCCTGCTGGGCCTCGGTGGTTGCGTCGCCGTAGTCGTCGGGCTGGCGGCGGGCCGCTAGATTCCTGGTGGGCGGCAATCGCAACAAGAAGGAGCGATCATGGGGTTCCTCGACAAGGCCAAGGAGAAGGCCACTCACCTGGCTGGGCAGGCCAAAGAGAAGATCGACGACGTCAAGGAGAAGCGCAAGGCAGACGACCTGCTCGACGACCTCGGCCGGATCCTGTACCGCCAACGCACCGACCGAGGCGAGCCCGGAGACGAGGCCGAGATCGTTCGTCTGGTCGCCGAACTGCGAGTGCTCGAAGATGATGGGACCGAACTGGTCGCGGCTGCTGCAGCAGCTGACGCGTCGCCGCCTCCGCCACCCCCGCCACCACCACCCGCCTGACCGGGGTCAGACGAAGCGCACGGCCTGGGCGACGAACGTGATCTGGGCGTCGGATTGACTTCCCGTCATCACCTCGGTGACGTAGACGGAATCGAGCGCGAGGATCTGGTGATCCGTGGTGAGAACGACGAGTGGGATGTGCTCGCCGTTGGTGTTGGCGCGCATGAGACGAACCGCCGTGTCACCGAACGCGATCATGACGCCGAATGTCACCCCGTCATGTGAGGGCGACAAGCTCAGCAGCGGTTCGCTCTCGACGATTTCGGGGATCGTCAAGTAGTAGGCCATGCCGTTGGTCTAGCCCATGTGGCCCGGGGTTGATTCAGTCGGTGGTGACTGCTGGGATGTGCCAGCGCAACAACGAGCCACCCGATGGCTGACGAGTGATGCTGCAGTCACCGCCGAGGGCCCTGGCGCGTTCGACCATGTTGCCCATCCCGCGTCCGCCGATCACCTCGTCGGGCACGCCGATCCCATCGTCGGAGACCGTGAGGGTCACGTTGTCGTCAGCCGTGATCGATACCCTCGCACTGCGGGCCTGGGCGTGTCGGGCCACGTTGGAAAGTGCTTCGCGAAGTACGGGCACGAACTCGTCGGCGATGCCGTCGGCGATCGCGCCGACCGGTCCGTCGAACTGCACGCGTGGCTCGAATCCCAGCGCGTTCGATACCTGTGCGATCGCTTCGACGAGGCGCCCGCGGATCCCTCCGGGTGCGATCTGTGTGCTCTGCAGCGAGAAGATCGCCAATCGCAAGGCACGGATCACCTCGTCGAGCCCGTCGATGGTGGATTGCACCTTGTCGCGGGTGCGCTCGACGTCGTGGATGTTGGCCATCGCCGCCTGCAGGCTGAGGCCCTCGGCGAACAGCTGTTGAATCACGGTGTCGTGAAGGTCGCGGGCGATGCGCTCGCGGTCCCTGGCAATTGCCACGTGTTGTTCCGCGTCGCGTAGTGCCTCGTGACTCCCACGCAACTCGGCTTCCGCCGCCAGACGCGCCGAGATGTCTCGGGCCAAGACGATGATCCAGCGGTTTCCATCCCTGCCTGTGTCGGCCGAGCGATAGGTCTTCTCGACCCTGATCTCCGCACCGTCCTTGCGCAGCATGGTCGTCTGGCGTACGGCCGCGGAGGTGTCGTCGGCAACCAACGAGTCGACGAGGCGACGGTACTCGGCTTCGCTCGCATAGGGATTCAGGTGCAGCGGCGTCATCGCCAGCAACTCGTCGCGGTCGTAGCCGACAAGGCGAACCGCACCCTCGTTCACGAACGAGTACCGAAGGGTTGCCGCGTCGAAGATGAAGACGCCGTCGTCGGTCGCGTCGAGCGTGCGCAGCACGCGGCGCAACTGCTCCTCGGCCTCGACGCGCTCGGTGATGTCGCGGACTGCGGCAACCGCGAAGACCTCGTCACCGAGGCGCAGCGGGCTGAGGCTGATCTCGACGGGGAACTCGGTCCAGTCGGATCGACGTGCCCGCAACTCGAAGCCCGCGCCCATGGAGCGAACGGTGGGCTCGGCTCGGTAGCGGGTGCGGTGGGCACGATGGACGGCTCGCAGCGTGTCGGGCAGCAGATCCTCGACGACGCGTCCGAGGAGCTCGTCGAGGGTGTAGCCGAAGAGCTCGCCGGCATGGTCGTTGACGAACACGATCTCCCCACTCCCGGCCACCACCAGCGTGGCGTCGGGCGCGGCGTCGAGCAGCGACCAGGCGAAGTCGTCACCGAACGCCTTCAGGGTTGCAGACCGTGCACCCACGTCAACCAGCTCTCCGTGTCGAAGGGGGACCATTCTGCCCCTCACGACGCATTTTCGCCAACGGGATCAGATGCGGCGCCCCGGCCCTCGGCCCACGGCGGCGACCTGGCAACCTTGGGTGATGGAACATTTCGAGGGACGGATCGCCGTGATCACCGGAGGCGGCTCCGGAATGGGTCGTGAGTTGGCCCGCCAACTGACGAGTGTGGGCTGCAACGTGGCGACATGCGACGTCTCGGCTGACAACCTTGCCGAGACCAAGGAGCTGTGTGACGCGGATGCGCCGAACGGCACGCGCGTCACGACCTTCGTGGCAGACGTGGCCGACGAATCGGCAGTGCAGGCATTCGCTGCGGCGGTTGCCGCGGAGCACGACACCGACCACATCAACCTGTTGTTCAACAATGCGGGCATCGGGGGCGGCGGCAGCTTCATCCTCGACGAGCGGGCCGATTGGGAGCGCACGTTCAACATCTGCTGGAGCGGCGTCTACCTGTGCACCAGAGCGTTCATGCCGATGTTGCTGGCGAGCAGCGAAGGCCATGTGGTCAACACGAGCAGCGTCAACGGCTTCTGGGCGTGTCTCGGCCAGGGCATCCCGCACACGGCCTACAGCGCTGCCAAGTTCGCGGTGAAGGGCTTCACCGAGGCGTTGATCATCGACTTCCGCCTCAACGCCCCGCACCTGCGTGCCTCTGTCGTGATGCCCGGACACATCGGTACCTCGATCTTCATCAACTCCGGCAAGGTGCTCGGCCGCGAGCCGAAGGAGTTGACGGCTGACCAGATCACCCAGCTCCGTGTGCGCTTGGAGCGCAGCGGGATCGACCTCGGTGGGGCCAGCGACGACGACATCCGCCTCGGCATGCAGTTGCGCGGCGAGATATTCCGCGACAACGCGCCGACGACGGCGGCCCAGGCTGCGACGGTGATCCTCGACGGCGTGCGGGCCGACGAGTGGAGAATTCTCGTGGGCGCTGACGCGGTCGCACTCGACGACCTGGTGCGCCAGATGCCCGGCGAGGCCTACGACGAATCGTTCGTGGAGATCTTGAAGACCCGACGAATCTTCAACTTCGACTGAGGCTGAGGCGTCGATGCTCTACGGAGACCTGGCTGCCGCATCGCAGCGCGTCGCGGCCACCGCCAAGCGATCGGAGAAGGTCGCCGCGCTCGCCGAGTTGCTGCGGTCGGCCCCTGCTGACGAAATCGAAGCGACGGTCGGCCTGCTGATCGGTGAGCCCCGTCAGGGCCGGCTCGGTGTTGGTTGGGCGACGATGTCGAACCTGCGGGTCGCCGCGGCATCCGAGCCATCGCTCACCATCCACGACGTCGACGCCGCACTCACGGTCGTGGCTGGCCTCGAGGGCAGCGGTTCGCAGGGCAAACGTGTTCTGGTGATGCGCGACCTGTGGTCGGCCGCAACCGAGGCCGAGCAGCACCACCTCTACCGGGTCCTCACCGGCGAACTGCGCCAGGGTGCCAACGAAGGCGTGGTCGCGGACGCTATCGGGAAGGCCAGTGGTCAACCGATCGCTGCGGTCCGGCGCGCTGCGATGTTGCTCGGTGACTTGGGAGGGGCGGCACGGCTGGCACTGACGGCGCAATCGCTCGACGTCGGCCTCACTCCGCTGACCGCGGTGCAGCCGATGCTCGCCGGCACGTCGTCCAGTGTCACCGACGCCCTGGCCGAGATCGGGTTGGCCAGCGTGGAGTGGAAGCTCGACGGCATCCGCGTGCAGGCGCACAAGCGCGGCGACGAGGTGCGGCTGTTCAGTCGCGGACTCAACGACATCACCGCCGCGCTTCCCGGGGTTGTCGATCTGGTCAGGCGGGTGCCGGCGCGATCGGTGGTGCTCGATGGCGAAGCACTCGGGATCGACGAGGAGGGTCAGCCTTTGATCTTCCAGGAGACCATGAGCGGTCTCGCTACGACCAGTGCGTACTTCTTCGACGTGTTGCACGCCGACGACGAATCGCTGATCGACGACCCGCTGCGCAGTCGCCGAAGTGTACTGGAGGCGCTGCTGCCCGTCGGGGCGAGGTTGCCGTCGATCATCACGGCCGATCCCGACGAGGCCGAGGCGTTCGCTGCGAACGCGGTGGCGACTGGCCACGAGGGGGTGATGGTCAAGGCAATCGAGTCGACCTACGAGGCAGGGCGACGCGGAACGGGGTGGCGCAAGGTCAAGCCGGTTCACACCCTCGATCTGGTCGTGCTCGCCGCCGAGTGGGGTCATGGCCGACGCGTCGGATGGCTCAGCAACCTGCACCTCGGCGCTCGTGGCGCGGATGGCTTCGTGATGGTCGGCAAGACGTTCAAGGGCATGACCGACGACCTGCTGCGCTGGCAGACCGAGGAGCTGCAACGGCGTGCGATCGCCAACGAAGGTCATACCGTTCACGTGCGACCGGATCTCGTCGTCGAGATCGCCCTCGACGGGGTGCAACGATCCACGCGCTATCCCGGCGGCGTGGCGCTGCGTTTCGCTCGGGTGCGGCGGTATCGCCCCAACAAGTCGTCGAGCCAGGCCGACACCATCGAGCGGTTGCAGGGAATGCTCGGCGGCACCCGCTGAGGGTATGGTCGCGCTCGCCATGGCGACCTTGCGCTTCAACTTCGGCACGATGGGCTCGGGGAAGAGCACCATGGCGTTGCAGATCCATCACAACCTCGCCAGCCGTCAGCTGTACGGGTTGCTGCTGACCAAGCTCGACCGCGAGGGCGCCCAGGTGACCAGCCGCCTGGGGGTGGCAGCCGAGGCGGTGGAGGTCGTGCCGGAGCTCGACCTGTTCAAGCTGGCCGTCGACCATTGGCCGATCCACTACATGGTCTGCGACGAGGTGCAGTTCTACAGCGTGCAGCAGTGCGATCAACTCGGGAGGGCCGTCGATGATCTCGGCGTCGACGTGTTCGCATTCGGCCTGATCACCGACTTCCGGGGTGAGTTGTTCGACGGCACGAAGCGGATGTTGGAGATCGCCGACGAACGCGTGCCGATGCAGGTGGAGGCACGATGCTGGTGTGGCGCTCGCGCAACGCACAACGCCCGCGTCGTCAACGGCGAGGTGGTCTACGAGGGCGACACGGTCGTCGTCGGTGACACCGGCACGGCGGGGGAGCAACCCCTGTTCGGCGACGTGGTGCGCTACGAGCTTCTGTGCCGCCTGCACTACCGCCAAGGCGAGCTCGGCACCTGACTCAGAGCCGGAGTGGTCGGACCAGCCTCAGATGTCGGGGTTGATCAACCACGAGAGGCGGCGCATGTCGGACTTGCGAGCGGGGAAGGATCCGACACGCTCGGCGACCTGCTTGCGCAGCCGCGGCATCGAGGCCGCCATCTTGGTCCCGGGGCACAGCGTGGAGCCGATGCCTCGGTGGCCGACGATGTTCGGGAACACCAGCTTCGTCGAGTCGGTCGCGATGAACTCGTCGCTGCCGAGTGGGTCGATCCGGTGGCGTTGTGCCTCCCAGGCAGCGAGATGGATCAGGCTGGCGATTGCGGCACTCGACGGCGACGTCTTCATGAAGTTGCCGATCAAGGCGATCCCACACGTCCCAGCGTTGCGACCCTTGGTGTGGCCGCCGATGATCGCGTTGCGGGAACCGTCCTCGCCGGTGTGCAGCTCGCCCTTGCCATATTTGCGGGCCCGCCGTCCCTCGAAGATCTCGCCGTCCGGACCGATCAGGAAGTTGTAACCGATGTCGGTGAATCCCCGCCCGATCACGTGCAGTTCGTAGCCAAATCGAACCGTGGCCGCAGGGTCCTTCGTGGAGTTCGGGCTGGCGGTGTGATGCACGACGATCTTGCGAAACGGTGCGTACCCGATCACCCGTGTGTCGCGGATCGACTCGTCGGCACCCCACTGAGCGCGGGTCACGATTTTGGGCGTGGGGATCACGCCGATCTTGGGGTGCTTCGCTGCCGGCTTGGTCGGCGACTTGGGTTTCGCTTCGGCGATCCCGGTGTCGAAGGCAGCCCCGGCGGCGATGGCGACTGCGCCCGTGGCTGCGAGTCGCAGGAATCGTCGGCGCGGCAGCGCGTCTTCGGCGATGCAGAGTTCGCACACAGGAGTCTCCTTCGGTTGGGGACTCCACCCGCCACCAGCCGCAAAGAGTATCTGGTGACCGGCCTGTTGTGTAGGGATCTCCGCCGGCCGGTCGCAATTGGTGGCGCGACGCGCATGCAACCCGGTACCATTCCTGCACCGTTCGGGCCAGCGTCGTCCCGTGCGCCACCTAGCCGTTCACCGACTCCGTGGAGCCAAACCGATGCGCACTCACTCTCAAACGGGACTTCCCGCGCCGCAGGGTCTCTATGACCCTCGGTTCGAACACGACGCCTGCGGCGTCTCGTTCGTCGCGAACATGAAAGGCGTGGCCAGCCGATCGATCGTGGCCATGGGCCTCGGCGCGCTCTGCAATCTGGAGCATCGAGGCGCCACCGGTGCCGAGGCCGACACCGGCGACGGCGCGGGCATCCTGATCCAGGTGCCCGACCGATTCCTGCGGGACGTGGCCGGGTTCGTCCTCCCTCCCGCCGGTGCGTACGCCGTCGGCCTGGCGTTCTTGCCCCTCGACGTGACCGACGCCGAGAAAGCCCAGGAAGCGATCGGGACGATCATCGTCGATGAGGGCTTGACCGTTCTCGGATGGCGTGACGTGCCCGTGAACCCGGACTGCCTCGGCGCCAGCGCCAGGGTGGTGATGCCGATCTGCCGGCAGCTCTTCGTCTCCGACCCGGCGGGTGCTGCAGGCATCGAACTCGACCGCAAGGTGTTCATCGCCCGCAAGCGGATCGAGCACGACCTGCCGACCGAGCAGCAGACCTACTTCCCGTCGCTCAGCAGCCGCACGCTGCTCTACAAGGGCATGCTCACCACACCGCAGCTCGGGGTGTTCTTTCCCGATCTCGGCGACGAGCGGCTGGAGAGCGCCCTGGTGCTGGTGCACAGCCGGTTCAGCACCAACACCTTCCCGTCGTGGCCGCTGGCACACCCGTACCGGTACATCGCCCACAACGGCGAGATCAACACCGTGCAGGGCAATCGCAACTGGATGCGCACCCGCGAGTCGCTGCTGGCCAGCGACCTGCTGCCCGGTCTCGAGCGGGCGTACCCGATCTGCACGCCGGGCGGCAGCGACTCGGCGACGTTCGACGAGGTGCTGGAACTGCTGCACCTCGGTGGGCGCAGCCTGCCCCACGCGATGTTGATGATGATCCCCGAGGCGTGGGAGAACCACGACTCGATGGACGCCACCAAGCGCGCCTTCTACCGGTTCCACTCGTGCCTGATGGAGCCGTGGGACGGGCCGGCCAGCGTCGCCTTCACCGATGGCACGGTGATCGGCGCGGTGCTCGACCGCAATGGACTGCGCCCCAGCCGGTACTGGGTGACCGACGACGATCTGGTCGTGATGGCCAGCGAGGTTGGCGTGCTCGACATCGACCCCGCCAAGATCGTGCGCAAGGGCCGCCTGCAGCCGGGTCGCATGTTCCTGATCGACACTGCGTTGGGACGCATCGTCGAGGATGACGAGATCAAGGGCACGCTTGCCGAGGCCCAGCCCTACGCCGACTGGTTGGAAGAGGGAGTGGTCGAGCTCGGAGAACTGCCCGAGCGCGAGCACGTGGTGTTCAGCCATCAGAGCGTGCTGCGCCGCCAGCAGGTCTTCGGCTACACCCACGAGGAATTGAAGATCATCGTCGCCCCGATGGCCAAGGCCGGCGCCGAGCCGATCGGCTCGATGGGCACCGACACGCCGATCGCCGTGCTCAGCGAGCGACCTCGGCTGCTGTTCGACTACTTCCAGCAGCTCTTCGCACAGGTCACCAACCCGCCGCTCGACGCCATTCGAGAAGAGGTGGTCACGTCAGTCGGCGGCTCGGTCGGCCCGGAAGCCAACCTGCTGCAGCCGGGCCCGGAGAGCTGCCGGCAGCTGACCCTGCCGTTCCCCGTGATCGACAACGATGAGCTCGCCAAGATCATCCACATCAACGACGACGAGACGTACCCGGAGTTGTCGGCTGTCGTGATCAGTGGGTTGTACCGCGTGGCCGGCGGTGGGTTGGCCCTGAAGCGGGCACTGGACGCCATCCGGGTCGAGATCAGCAAGGCGATCACCGAGGGCGCACGCATCGTGGTGCTGAGCGATCGCAACAGCGACGATGTGTACGCGCCGATCCCGTCGCTGCTGTTGACATCGGCGGTGCATCACCACCTGATCCGCGAGAAGCAGCGCACCAAGGTCGGCCTGATCGTGGAGACCGGTGATGCGCGCGAGGTGCACCACATGGCGCTGCTGATCGGCTACGGCGCCGGTGCGATCAACCCGTACCTGGCGTTCGAGTCGATCGAAGACATGGTCCGTGAAGACCTCCACGGTCTGGGTGGCATGGATCCGCACAAGGCCGTGAAGAACTACATCAAGGCAGCGGGCAAAGGCGTGCTGAAGGTGATGAGCAAGATGGGCGTCAGCACCGTTGCCAGCTACACCGGGGCGCAGATCTTCGAGGCGATCGGTCTCGGGCACGAACTGGTCGACGAGTACTTCACCGGCACGGTCAGCCGCCTCGGCGGCATCAACCTCGACCAGGTCGCCGCCGAAGTCGCTGCACGCCACAAGGTCGCTCACCCGCCCCGACCGGCGGAGCGTGCCCACCGCAAGCTCGAGCTCGGCGGCGAGTACCAGTGGCGCCGCGAGGGCGAGGTGCACCTGTTCAACCCGGAGACCGTGTTCAAGTTGCAACACGCGACCCGAGCCAAGCGGTACGACATCTTCAAGCAGTACACCGCACTCGTCGACAACCAGGCCAAGAAGCTGGCGACGCTGCGCGGCCTGTTCGAGCTCAAGCTGGGCTCGCGTGAACCGGTCGAAATCGACGAGGTCGAGCCCGTCAGCGAGATCGTCAAGCGGTTCTCCACGGGCGCGATGAGCTACGGGTCGATCTCCGCCGAGGCACACGAGACACTCGCCATCGCGATGAACTCGATCGGCGGCAAGAGCAACACCGGCGAGGGCGGCGAGGACAGCGACCGCCTGTACGACCCGCAGCGACGCAGTGCGATCAAGCAGGTGGCCAGCGGCCGCTTCGGGGTCACCAGTGAGTACCTGGTCAACGCCACCGATCTGCAGATCAAGATGGCACAAGGCGCCAAGCCGGGAGAGGGCGGCCAATTGCCCGGCCACAAGGTGTATCCGTGGATCGCCGCGACCCGGCACTCGACGCCGGGCGTCGGGTTGATCAGCCCGCCGCCTCACCACGACATCTATTCGATCGAAGACCTCAAGCAACTGATCCACGACCTGAAGAATGCCAATCCTGCGGCGCGTGTGAACGTGAAGCTGGTCGCCGAGGTCGGTGTCGGCACCGTGGCCGCTGGCGTCAGCAAGGCCAAGGCTGACGTCGTGCTGATCAGCGGCCACGATGGTGGCACTGGTGCCAGCCCGCTGACGTCGTTGAAGCATGCCGGTGCGCCGTGGGAGCTCGGGCTGGCCGAAACCCAGCAGACGCTGTTGCTCAACGGCCTCCGCGACCGCATCGTCGTGCAGGCAGACGGTCAACTGAAGACGGGTCGCGATGTGGTGATCGCTGCGCTGCTGGGCGCCGAGGAGTTCGGCTTCGCGACCGCTCCGCTGGTCGTCAGCGGCTGCGTGATGATGCGTGTCTGTCACCTCGACACCTGCCCCGTCGGTGTCGCCACGCAGAACCCCGAGCTGCGCGCCAAGTTCAGCGGCAAGCCCGAGTTCGTCGTCAACTTCATGGAGTACATCGCCGAGGAAGTGCGCGAGCACATGGCGTCGCTCGGCTTCCGCACCATCCAGGAGATGATTGGTCACGTCGAGGCGCTCGATACCAAGGCGGCGATCACCCACTGGAAGGCGAAAGGGCTCGACGTCAGCCCGATCCTGGCCGCCCCGTCGAATCCGTATGGCCAGACGATGTATCAATCGGTGGGGCAGGAGCACGGTCTCGAGCATGCGCTCGATCAGCAACTGCTCAATGCCTGCGAGCCGGCGATCGAGCGCGGGGAGCACGTCAGGCTCGATCTCGCCGTCCACAACGTCAACCGCACGGTCGGCACGATGCTCGGCAACGCCGTGACCAAGCGACACGGGGGAGCAGGGCTTCCTGACGGCACGATCGACATCCACCTGCGTGGCTCGGCGGGACAGAGCTTCGGGGCGTTCGTGCCGTCGGGCATCACGTTGCGGCTGGAGGGCGACGCCAACGACTACGTCGCCAAGGGACTGTCGGGTGGGCGGGTCGTCGTTCGCCCCGACCGCCGTGCCCAGTTCGCCGCGGAGGATCACACGATTGCCGGCAACGTGATCGGCTACGGAGCAACAGGCGGCGAGATCTTCCTGCGGGGAATCGTCGGCGAACGCTTCTGCGTTCGCAACTCCGGTGCGACCGCGGTCGTCGAAGGTGTCGGCGATCACGGGTGCGAGTACATGACCGGTGGTCGCGTCGTGGTGCTCGGGCCGACCGGCAGGAACTTCGGTGCGGGCATGAGCGGCGGCATCGCCTACGTCTACGACCCGAACGGGGTCTTCGCCGCCAAGCTCAACAGCGAGATGGTGCAATTGCAACAACTCGACGACGACGATCGCGAGTTCGTTCGTACCACCGTGCAGGATCACCTGGCTCACACCGACTCGGCGGTCGCCGGTGCGATCCTCGTCGGCTGGGAACACGAGATCGAGCACTTCCGAAAGGTGATGCCGATCGACTACTCCCGAGTGTTGGCTGTGATGAAGCAGGCCGCCGCGGATGGCCTCGACGAGCAACAGACATCGGACCGGATCATGGAGGCGGCTCGTGGGTGAGGTCACTGGATTCCTGAAGTGGCAGCGGGAGATGCCGTCACGGCGCGATGTGCCGGTGCGGCTGCGCGATTGGCACGAGGTCTACGACGACTTCGCCCTCGACAAGGTGCAGACCCAGGCCGGGCGCTGCATGGACTGCGGTATCCCGTTCTGCAACAACGGCTGTCCGCTCGGCAACCTGATCCCCGATTGGAACGACCTCGTCTATCGCGAGCACTGGCGCGACGCGATCGATCGGCTGCACGCGACCAACAACTTCCCGGAGTTCACCGGTCGGTTGTGCCCGGCCCCATGCGAGGCCGCGTGCGTGCTCGGGATCAACGCCGACCCGGTCACGATCAAGCAGGTCGAGGTCGAGATCATCGACCGTGCATGGGACCAGGGCTGGGTCGAACCACAGTTGCCGAGCGTGAAGACGGGCAAGCGGATCGTCGTGATCGGCTCAGGCCCGTCCGGTTTGGCAGCGGCCCAGCAACTGACCCGCGCCGGCCATGAGACCGTCGTGCTCGAGCGTGCCGACCGCATCGGCGGGCTGTTGCGGTACGGCATCCCCGAGTTCAAGATGGAGAAGCGTCATCTCACCCGTCGCATCGCTCAGATGGAGGCGGAAGGCACCGAGTTCCGCACCAATGCGACGGTCGGCGATGGCATCGACATCGAGGTGCTGCTCGCCTCGTACGACGCGATCGTGCTGGCCTGCGGCGCTACGGCGGCACGTGACCTTCCGATCCCCGGCCGTGAGCTGAGCGGCATCCATCAGGCGATGGAGTACCTGCCGCTTGCAAACCGCGTGCAGGAAGGCGACATCGACGTGTCGCCGATCGACGTGCACGGCAAGCACGTCGTGATCATCGGCGGCGGCGACACCGGGGCCGATTGCCTCGGCACGGCCCACCGCCAGGGCGCCGCCAACGTGACCCAGTTGGAGATCATGCCGCGCCCACCCGACTTGCGGGCGGACAGCAACCCGTGGCCGCAGTGGAGCCTGGTGTACCGGGT
>JAYVOI010000102.1:0-5610 GCA_043758005.1 Ilumatobacteraceae bacterium | reverse complement strand
AGGTTCCGTCCGACAGACCCCTCGCCGGCCATCCGTGTGGCCGAGTGGCGATCGAACGGTGGTCGGCGGTCAGCTGGCCGATGCTGCTGTTCGCAGAGCCGGTTAATCTCCGCCGCTCATCCACTCGGTCCACGCCCATGACAGCGCGCTTTCGGCCCGGTCTGGGCAGAGGGCGTGCGATCTCGTGCTAGACGGCGTCGACATAGTCGTCATCGGCCGGTCGTTGGTGGGTTGACGGTGGACCCCGCCGTGTCTTGGTCACGCTGGTGAGAGGGCTGCGGGCCAGTGGGGATGGGTCGGTTCGATCGTCGGGGGCGGCCTGGCGGCGCTGACAGGGTGGGCCGGGCTGGCGGGCGCGGCGGAGACCTCGCCGTCGGGGTCGTCCCACGAACCGCCGCGTTGTTGCAGCCGGAATAGGCGGGCGTAGATGCCGTCGGCAGCCAGCAGTTGGTTGTGGGTGCCTTGTTCGGCGATCTCGCCGGCGATCATGACCACGATGCGGTCGGCTGTTCGTACGGTCGAGAGTCGGTGGGCGATGACGAACGTGGTGCGCCCCTCCATCAGGTTGGCGAGGGCTTTGACGACGAGATCTTCGCTGGAAGCGTCGAGGGCGCTGGTCGGCTCGTCGAGTACGAGGATCGGTGCGTCGCGCAGGATGGCACGGGCGATGGCGATGCGTTGACGTTGTCCACCGGACAGCTCGGTGCCGCGTTCGCCAACGATCGTGTTCATGCCGTCGGGCAGGCGACCGGCGAACTCGTCGACTAGGGCCAGTTGTGCTGCGCGGGCGATGTCGCTGGCGTTCGCACCCGGGCGGCCGAGGGCGATGTTGTCGGTGATCGAGCTGTTGAACAGCACCGAGTCCTGCAGCACCATGCTGATCTGAGACCGAAGGTCGCAGAGCGCGAGTTGGCGGATGTCGATGTCGTCGGCCCGCACGGTTCCCTGGGTGGGGTCGAAGAAGCGCGGGAGGAGTGCAGCCAGAGTGCTCTTCCCCGCACCCGTGGGGCCCACGATTGCGACGCGTTCACCGGCGGCGACGTGGAGATCGACACCCCGCAGTACTGCCTCTCGCCCGTAGCTGAAGGAAACATTTTCGAAGGAGAGCTGACCGGTGAGCCGCTGCGGTGGCACCGGCCAGGCGCGATCGCGCACGTCTGGCACCGTGTTGAGGACGGTCTCGACCCGTTCGGCGCAGGCCACCCCGCGACTGACGTTGAAGGTCAGCTTCGCGAGGGCCTTGATGGGCGAGTACAGCTTGGCGAGGTATGCGAGGAAGACGAGGAGCACACCCAAGGACATTGAGCCGTTGAGCACACGGTCGACACCGAGACCCAGGATCACGACCCGAGCGATCACGCCGGACAGATCGGTGAGCGGCTCGAGGCGAGCCTGGAGGCGGACCGCAGCGAGGTTCGCGTCGAGACTTTCGGAGGAGACACGATCGAACTCGGCGGCGCGCAGACTCTCCAGGGAGAACGCCTGCACAACGGGTAGCGCGGCCAACGTTTCAGTGGCGACGGTTGCGAGTCGACCGTCGAGCTTGCGTGCTCGGCGGGTTGCCGATTTCATCGCGAACGTCGACCGCCAGATGTTGTAGGCGAGCGGCAGCGATGCGACGAGCACGATGATGGCGAACACGCTGTCGGTGACGAGCATGATGACAGCCATCCCGACCACCATGAGCACGTTGGGCACCAACACCGAGAGTGTGTTGACCATCATGTCCTGCACTCGGTCGACGTCGCCGGTCACTCGAGCAACGAGGTCGCCGACTGTCTCGCGGCTGTGGAAACGGAGCGAGAGGTGCTCGAGGTGTTCGAACAAGTTGCCGCGTAGATCCTTGCCGATCCTCTGGCCAGCCGATTCCATGAGGCGGGTCGACCAGTAGTTCGCCAGTGCCGACAACGCGACGAGGACAACCGCGGCGACGAGAGCGACGATGAGGGTCGTGCCCTGCGACCCGGCAGCGTGGCGAACCCACGCCAGCAACCCGCCCGGCTTCTGTTTGGTGGGGTCAGCGACCACCCGATCGACGATCAACGCCAACGGCCACGGCTCGAACAACCCGAACGCGATCTGTAACAGGGCCAGGAAGCTCCCACCGGCGAGCAGAGCCCAGTACGGCCGCACGTATCGGCGGAAGCGTCGGAAGGTGGTGATCATTCAGGCCGGCACCATCGTCTGGAACACCTCGAGGACGCCGCGTTCGCGCTCGCGAGTGAGCACCGCCGGCGCCTGACCGATCGGCGTCCATATCACTGCGTCGATCTCCCGAGGGTCGGGGCGGCCCTGTGCTGTGGACCGAGCGACGAGCATCGAGTAGTAGGTGACGTCCTTGCGGACTCCACGCCCATCGCGGTAGTGCAACCTGGTGACCTCCCCACCGAGCTCGCACGAGAGCCCGGTCTCTTCGCTCACCTCGCGAAGCGCACACTGCTCGACGGCCTCGCCTGGATCGGCCTTGCCTTTGGGCAGCGACCAATCACCCTGGCGGCTGCGGTGAACGAGGACGACGTCGATGTCGTTTCCGTTCGTTCGCCACACAACTCCACCGGCCGCGACGATCCGGAATCCCTTCACAGGATTGCCAAGCTTGTGACCGCTCTCCATCGTCTTGGACAGCCGCGGCTTCATTGCGCTGACGCACTCCTGCGTGACCCCGTCGAAGAACGCGCGAGCAGCGTGGGAAAGCGCGTGATCGTGCGTAGTCGAGCCATGCGACCACTCGAGCAGGGCGGCCGCGTCCCGGTGGCGTCGCAGCACGTGCTGGAGGGCCGCCGCGTCGTGCGCCAGCTCGGCAGCGACCGAACCAAGGACAGGGGTCACCAGCTCCGACGCGTAGCGCACGTGACGGGTTGCCCGGCGCATCTTGTCCAGGCGCCGGTGTTCGTTGTCGATCTTGCCGGCCCGGCGCATCTCCTGCAACGGCCTGAAGACCATGCCGGGGAGCAACTCCTGGCACGGCTTCCATGTGTCGGCGTCGGGGTCGTCGCGCAGCGGCACACCGGTGTCAGCCACCCGGATCAGCGCTTCGCGAGCCCTCAGACCTGCGGGGATCGTGAACAGCTCGCGGGTGTCGGCCAGCATCACAGCCCTGCTGTCTCCACTGTCGTCGAGACGGGCTGCGACGGCGTCGCGCACGCCGTGCTGATCCACCAGTTCCTGAGCCAACTCGTGCACTGCGTCGCGCTGACAGATCCGCGACAGCTGCTGACCCAACGGCTTGAGGCCGCGCCGCATCTCGTCAACCCACGCAAAATCGAGCACGGGGCGCAACATCTCCAGGTTGGCGCGGGACCGGCGGATCGCCATCCTCATCGCAGCGATCTCGTCGCCGCTCCACGACCCTGCTACCGCATCCCACTTGTCGAGCAGCGCCCCCAGCTCCGCCATCACCAGCGGCGCGATCGTCGGACCCAATGCCTGGAGCTCGACCGCCCCGACCCAGTCCGCCTGTGCACCTTCTGTTTCCCGCCGGTTCATCTTCGAGAGTGTAAAGCTTTTACCCTTTGAAAATGCTTCGAAGACCATTCGGGACCGAACGACCTGCCTCAGAGCTTCTGAGCGGCCTAGGAAGGACCGACAGTCGTCGATCGTGCGGGTCGGCGGATCGGCCGGGCTGGCCGTGGTCCGCCCGCTGCTGCTCGATCCCGTGCTCCTCCCCGTTCGCCCGGGCGTTCGGGTTGACCACCGGCACGGTCGCCATCGAGCAGGCGATCGCCAGCCGCAACCGGTGGCGCGTCGGCGACCACATCGCCGTCCAGGTGCGCGACACCCCGCGCACGCCACTCACGGTGGCGGCGATCATCGACACGACGAAGGTGTGTCTGGCCTGCTCCGCGGCGCTCGTGCCCTCGGCAATATCGACACCGTCGACCGCCTCGACCCCGTCCACCTCGACCAGGTGTTGTACGTGCGGGCGACCAACCGTTCGGTCGCCCAGACCGCGGCACTCGAGGACCGCATCTCCGCCGCCGTGGGCGTCTATCCCACGGTCGAGGTCGGCAACCTCGCCAGCTACCGTCGGCTCATCGAGCAGCAGGTGTCGCCGTTCATCGCGTTCCTGTTCGTGCTCCTCGGCATCTCGGTGGTCATCGCCGCGATCGGCGTCGCCAACACGATGAAGCTGTCGATCGCCGAGCGCACACGTGAACAGGGCCTGTTGCGCGCCGTCGGGATGGATCGCGGTCAGGCGCGGGCGATGGTCCGCTAGGAAGCGGTGACCATCGCCGCATTCGGCGTCGTCGTCGGCGCTGTGCTCGGTGCCGGGTTCGGCGTGGCGATGATGCGGGCGCTGCGGGCCCAGGGGTTCACCGAGTCCGTGATACCGGTGACGCTCTTCGCCGCGATGGTGCTCGCCGCCGGCGTGCTCGGCGTCCTCGCCGCGTCCGGTGCCACCCGGCGCGTCGCCCGGTTGGACGTGCTGCGGGCCATCGCCGTCGAGTGACAGTGGGTCGTCGCACCGGTATCGTGCGCCAGTGGCCATCGACCCCGCCCGGCTCGAACCCGACGTGCGTGCGTTCCTGGGCGAACGCCATCTCGCCACGCTGAGCACGGTGCGGCCGGATGGTTCGGTGCACGTCGCGCCCGTCGGGTTCAGCTACGACGAGGCGGCCGGCGTCGCCCGCGTGATCACGTTCGCCGCCTCGACGAAGGCCCGCCTCGCCACGGCCGGCGGAAGGGCCGCGCTGTGCCAGGTGGATGGCGGGCGCTGGCTCACGCTCGAAGGCCATGTGCGCGTCACCGCCGACGCCGAGGCGGTAGCGGCCGCCGTCGGCGGTTACGCCGCGCGCTACCGCCCGCCGTCCGCACGGGCCGACCGCGTCGCGATCGAGCTGGTCGTCGACCGCATGATGGGGCGCGCATGACGGGCTACTCGGGAACGCCGCTGGCCCGGAGACCGCCGACATGACCGCGGGATACTCGGGCACGCCGTTGGCCAAGAAGCTCGGTATCGTCCCCGGGTCCACCCTGGCCGTCGTTCATGCCCCGGTCGGTCTCGCCGGCTGGCTCGATCCACTGCCCGACGACGTCACGACGGTCGAGAAGATCAGCACCGGCGCGGCGGTGACCCTCGCGTTCGTCACCGAACGTGCGCACCTCGCACGCGCCTGGCCGAAGCTGACGAAGGCCGCCGGACCGACCGACATGATCTGGGTGTGCTGGCCGAAGAAGGCCTCGAAGGTGCCGACAGACATCACCGAAGACGTCGTTCGCGCCGTCGTCCTCCCCACCGGCTGGGTCGACGTCAAGGTGTGCGCGGTGAGCGACGTGTGGAGCGGGTTGAAGATCGTGCTGCGCAAGGAGCTGCGCTGACGGTCAGAGTCGGCCGCCGCTGACCGGTACGAACGCGCCGGTCACGTAGGTCGGCGCATCGGCGGCGAGCCACACGATCGCCGCGGCGACCTCCTCCGCGGTGCCCGACCGGCCCTGGGGAACGCCCGGCAGGAGCCGTTCGACTCGGCCGGGCGGCGCGGCGTCGTGGATGTCGGTGTCGATCAGCCCCGGGCGCACGGCGTTGACCCGGATCCCCTGCGGCCCGAGCTCCTTGGCCAGACCGGTGGTCATCGTGTCGACCGCGCCCTTCGAGGCGGCGTACCACACCCA
>JAYVOI010000101.1:0-5621 GCA_043758005.1 Ilumatobacteraceae bacterium | reverse complement strand
TGTTCGACTTCATGGGCGCCACGCTGACGATGCTGCACAAGGTCGCGCCAGAAGCGGACGATCGCAACAACCGGGTGCGTCTCGCGTGGGGCGTGCCCGTGCCGGAGTTCGCTGACGAGTTCGAGACCCGCTTCGGCCTCCGCATGATCGAGCTGTACGGCTCGACCGACGCAGGGGTGCCGATCTATCACCCGGTCGACGTGGCGAGGCGGCCGGGTTCGTGCGGGCGAGTCGTCGACGGGTACGACGTGCGACTGTTCGACGACAACGACTCCGAAGTCGCGACGGGCAGCGTCGGCGAGATCGTCGTCCGAGCGAACGAGCCGTCGATCATGTCGAGCGGCTACTACGGCATGCCCGAGGCGACCGTCGCCGCCAACCGCAACCTGTGGTTCCACACTGGCGACCTCGCCCGCCGGGATGACGACGGCTACTTCTACTTCGTCGGACGACGCGCCGAGTCGATCAGGCGGCGCGGCGAGAACATCTCGGCGTTCGAGATCGAAGAGGTCGTCAAGCTGCACCCGGCCGTGCTCGACGCAGCAGCGTATGGAGTGCCGAGCGAATTCACGGAGGAAGACGTGATGGTCGCGGTCGTCCCCCGACCCGGCCACGTCGCCGACCCGAGAGCGTTGATCGAGTTCTGCGAAGGGGGAATGGCCCGTCACATGATTCCGCGCTACGTCGACATCGTCGATCACCTGCCACGCACGCCGACCGAGAAAGTCGAGAAGCGCACGCTGGTCGAACGTGGCATCAGCTCGACGACGTGGGACCGGGAGCTCGCTTGACCTCGGGTTCAGGTCGAACGACGTGTGCGTGGCCCGACGTGAGCCACCCGGCTGGGCACGACGTGGCCGACGAACGACTCCACCAGCAGCGCCGCGTCGATCAGCCGATCGACATCGATGCCGGTGTGCACGCCGAGGTCGTCCAACAACGCAACCAGCTCCTCGGTTGCCACGTTGCCGGCCGCGCCGGCAGCAAACGGAGAGCCGCCGAGGCCGCCCACCGATGCATCGAAGCGCGACACCCCGGCCATCATCGCGGCATACGCGTTCAGCAAGCCGGTGCCCCGCGTCTCGTGCAGATGCAGCCCGACATCGACACCGGCGATCGAAACGAGATCCGTCACCAACCGCGGCGTCGCCATGCCGGTCGTGTCGGCCACGGTGATGTTGGTGGCTCCGACATCACGCAAGCGCCGACACAACGCGGCGACGACATCGGGACCGATGTCGCCCTCGTACGGTGAACCGAAGGCACACGAGACGACCGCGTCGACCGGAGGGCAGTCGGGCATCGCGCAGATCGACGCGATCTGGGCGATCGATTCCTCGATCGACATGCGCACGTTGCGCTCGTTGTAGCCGGGCGATGCAGAGATCGTGACGGTGAGCTCGTCGACGCCGGAGGCGATGGCCATCTCGGCGCCGCGCGCGTTGGGCACGAGCGCGGTGCGCACCACGCCAGGCAGGTTGCCGACCGCAGCCACCACCTCGGCCGCATCGGCCATCGATGGCACTGCCTTGGCGCTGACGAATGCGGCGAGCTCGATGTGCGTGACACCGCTGGCAACGATGGCTTCGATCAGCTGCACGCGTTGACCGACCGCCAATGGCGCCTCGGCCTGCAGGCCGTCACGCGCCCCGACATCTCGAATCTGCACGGCTGACGGGAGCACAGGCACAAGAATCGAGGCTACAACACGTCGATCTTCAGGGCCGATCGATCGATTGATCGAAGCTAGCCTGCTGGCGGCAAGGAGCAGCATGACCAACCCTGAATCAAGCGACGCCGATGTCGACGCGAACGAACGGCGAACCCAGCGAGCGCTCGCCGGCAACCTGGCCAAGGAAGGCGCCAAGCTGGCTCGTCAGCACAAGCTGTTCGTCCGCGATCGCATTGCACTGCTCGTCGACGCGGGCTCGTTCGTCGAGGACGGCCTGCTCGCCAACACGATGGCAACCGACCTGCCGGCCGACGGCGTTGTCACAGGTGTTGGGCGGGTCGAGGGCCGGACGGTGTGCGTCGTAGCCAACGATCCGACGGTGAAGGCCGGTTCGTGGGGTGCGCGGACCGTCGAGAAGATCGTGCGCATGACTGAATACGCCCTGCGGCACGAACTCCCGATCTTCTGGTTCGTCGATTCCGCAGGAGCGCGCATCACCGACCAGGTCGATTTGTTCCCGGGCCGCCGTGGAGCCGGGCGCATCTTCTCCAACCAGGTCAAGTTGTCGGGCAAGGCGCCACAGATCTGCTGCCTGTTCGGCCCCTCCGCCGCCGGCGGCGCCTACATCCCGGCGTTCTGTGATGTGATCATCATGGTCGAGGGCAATGCGTCGATGTACCTCGGCTCGCCGCGCATGGCCCAAGAGGTCATCGGCGAGATCGTGACCCTCGAGGAGATGGGCGGGGCGCGCATGCACGCCACCGTCTCCGGCTGTGGCGACAACCTGGCCACCGACGACGCCGATGCGATCGCCCAGGCGAAGTTGATGTTCTCGTACCTGCCGTCGTCGTGGCGAGGGCGACCCGAGGCGGTCGAACCAGAACCACCGGCGGCGATTCTGACGAGGGCCGTTCTGCCCGATGTCGAGGCAGCCGGCTATGACATGCACCGGTTCATCGACGGAGTCATCGACGACGGCAGCCTCTTCGAGATCAAGCCACTCTTCGCGCCGGAGTTGATCACCGGGTTCGCCCGCCTCGACGGCAACTCGATCGGTGTGGTCGCCAGCAACCCGATGCACAAGGGCGGCGTGTTGTTCGGTGACTCCGCCGACAAGGCGGCCCGGTTCGTGTGGATGTGCGATGCGTACAACATCCCGTTGCTGTTCCTCGCCGACGTGCCGGGCTTCATGATCGGCACCCAGGTCGAGCGCGCCGGCATCATTCGCCACGGAGCCAAGATGGTCACAGCCGTCACCGAGGCGACCGTGCCCAAGATCTGCGTCGTCGTGCGCAAGGCCTACGGCGCGGGGCTCTACGCGATGTGCGGACCGGCCTTCGATCCGATCGCCACCCTGGCACTGCCGACCGCAAAGATCGCCGTGATGGGTCCCGAGGCCGCGGTCAATGCCGTGTTCGCCAACAAGATCGCTGAGATCGCCGACCCGGCGGAGCGCGAGGCGTTCATCAACGCTCGCCGGCGCGAGTACGAAGCAGACGTCGACCTCTACCGGCTCGCCAGCGAGTTGATCATCGATGCCGTCGTGCCGTTCGAGACCCTCCGCCTCGAACTGATCAACCGCTTCGCGTCAGCGGACCCCGACGACCGCCACGCCGTCGCCAAGCACCACGCCGTCTTCCCCGGCTGAGTACGGCAGCACGAACCTTTGTCGCTCCCAGGTCGCTGAGCGACCTCCCAGCGACAGAGTTCAGGCGAACGCGCGGTCACTGTTCAGTGGTAGCCGAGTCGCAGCCGGGTCACGAAGTCGGCGACATCGGTCGGCGTGTCGGGACCGTACGAGGCAGGCAGGGTACCGCGATGCCCACAGGGCGTCGTGATCGCAAACAGGATCGATTCGTCACCCGGATCGCTGGCACCTTCGAAGCGGTAGACCTCGTCGACCACGACGTCCTCGGCGGCGTACCTCGCTGCGCAGTTGCCACAGGTCAGCAACCCGTCGTCGACCGCGAACTGCTCGGTCCAGCCGGCGTCCTGCAGTTGGCGCATCCGCTCGGAGAGGGTGTCCATGGGTCCGGTCACGGACCCACCATACGTCGAAGTTCGGGTCTGTCATGCGGCAGGAATGCTGCCCGACGGGATCGGCAGGGCGCAGTCGTCGCAGGTCGGCGAGACGTTCACGGCACCTGCATCGCTGACTCCGGCTCCGGCGCTTCGCCGTCAGCGCCGACTCGATCCTGACCATCGACTTCGTGCAGGGCGATCTGTCCGTGATCGTCGGCGATTGCTTGGCGGCATGGAAGTTCACCGATGGGCAACTGGTTCTCGACAAGGCATCGCTGCAGTTGCAGCAGCAGAGTGGCTGCTTTCCGAACGTGTCATCGTTCGGGCGCGACGACCAACTGCTGTTCGACGCGTTAACGAACGGCAGCACGATCCCGGTCGTGCACGGCAACGGGTCCGACGCCGTCTTCCTGCTCGGCAACGGTTCTCCGATCCGTCTCGGCCCAGCGGATCCAGGGATCTCGCCCGACCACATCACCCTCGATCGAGCCAGCGTGCTCGGTCTCACCACTGGCGAGAACTTCGATCCCGAGAGCACGTTGCAGATGCTGCAACCGGTGCTCGGCCCTGTCGACCACGACACCGGTTGGTACACGACCCCGGTCGTCACGTACGCAGACGGCACCGGCGATTGCCTCGGTGGCATCGACTTCCGTGTGCTGTGGTGGGGCGATCTCAGCATCGCCTTCTGGCGCCAGGCCGGTGAGCCGCAGATCTGGGCCTGGTCGGTCGGCGACCGCCAGGCATCGGCGTGGGACGACCGCCGCGAGCCATACGCACCGACCAATCCAACGGCCACGGGAATCGCCACCGAGCAGGGCATCCACGTCGGTTCCACCGAGGCAGAGATGCTCGCTGCATACCCGGACCGATTCCACGCTCAGGAGCCGGCGTTGCCCGACGGGACGCACCTCTACCTCTCGGTCGGTGATCCGACCAAGTTCCTCGGCCACCGAGGCCTCGGTGTGTCGATCACGGTTCGCGACGCCGTCGTGACGGGAATCGGTTCCGCCCGCCAGTTCTGCTGACGACTACGGGCGCTTCGCCCGAACGCCGATTGCCGTCTGCGTCAGCCAGTACAGGTAGCCCAACGCCGGCACCACGGTGATCGCCGCCAGACCGAACACCCCGACCAGTGACCAAAGCGTGGCTCGCGCGCCGGCAGCATCGTCGAGACGTGCCGCGTCGACGAGGATCCACGGATACTGGGCCAGCCCCCAACCCGCCACCACCGCAGCGACCGCCACCACTGCTGCGACTCGCGCACGCTTGGGTCGTTCACGCCACAGCAGCATCAGCGACACCACGCCGGCGACCGCCGACAGGAGCACGATCGGCAGGGCGCGACCGGTCAGTCGATCGAACAGGCGTGGCGCATCGTGGCGCAGGGGGGCGATGCCCGCCACCGCTGCCAACCCGGTCAGGACGCCGGCGATCAGCGCACGCCGCCGGCAGGCAGCGACCAACTCGGTGTTGCCTTGCCGAGCCGCTTCTGCGGTGAGGAAGACGGCAGCAAGAAAGGCACTCGTGAGGACCGCCAGCACGCCGCCGACCACCGAGGCTTGCGTAGCCCACGACCGCCACCGGTCGCCACGTCCATCGAGCGGGACCCGACCGGAGGCGACAGCACCGGCGACGGCACCGAGGAAGAACGGCGTGAGGATCGACGATGCGGCAAAGATCGCACCGAAGAACCGTGCCTCGGCGACCGTCGGGGCGAACTTGCGGAACGCGAACGCGCTCCCGCGCAACACGATCCCGAGCCCGGCGAGGGTCAGTGGTACGAACAGCGTCTCGCACAGGGCTGCAAAAGCCTGGGGGAAACCCGTCCACAGATAGACCAGTACGAAGATCAGCCAGACGTGGTTGGCCTCCCACACCGGCCCGATCGAATCGTCGATCAGGGATCGCATCGGTGCACCGCGTT
>JAYVOI010000100.1:0-5649 GCA_043758005.1 Ilumatobacteraceae bacterium | reverse complement strand
AGTTGGCGACGATCTCGCGCACCCGCTCGACGGCCAGCGAGGCCAGTCCGTCGGCCAGGGCGACGAACAGATCGTGCGCCGCGGCCCGGGGCCAGCGGTTCGGCAGCAAGGCGTTCGGCAGATCGGGATCGGTGACAGCGAACACGAACCAGCGGTAGTTGGTCCGGGTCCGGCTGACCAACGCCTCGGTCGAGCCGATGCGACCACGCTCCAGCCGGCGCAGCACCGGACGGAAGGTGCGGATGAACTCCGAGTACGAGCGCCCGAGGTCGTCGAGATTCCAGGCCGACGCCACCGACAACCGGGTGGCGGTCGGCAACTCGGTGGCGCGGATCACCGTGCACGACCGGGACGGAGCGACCTCGAGGGCGATGTCGAGCTCGTGATCGGGCGCATGCGGCGACACCCACAGGCCGTCATAGAGCGGAGCGAACCCCAGCGACTGCAGCCGGGCGCGCAGCATCGGACGCAAGCGCCGCTGGTCCTCCGGCACCGTGAAGGCGATCATCGTCCACATCCCGTCCCAGTCGGGGCGCGGTTTGCCGAAGGCGAGCGTGTGGATGGGACCGTACGGCAGCAGATGACGGAAGCCGTCAGCGACGCGGTAGAAGGTGTTGCGACCGTCTTTGGTGCCGACCAGCAGACCGCGGATCGACAAGCGGCTCAGTGCGGCCCGGGCGCCCGATGGGTTGACGTCGAACTCGGCGAGCAGGTCGACGAGGGCGGCCGACGGCAACGGCTCGCAGCGACCAGACCAGTAGTCACCGAGCAGTGCCAGCAGCAGGTGTTGGGGCGGGAACCCGACCTGGAACCGCGGCATGTCGAGCTCGCCGAACTCGGTGAATCGCGCCACCGTGGCGTCGGTCGTGATCGAGGGCTGATGCACTCGACTCCGACTCGCGCTCATCGGTGCAACGGTAGCGACTATGGATTGATCAATCCGTCTTGGTCGTTGATCAAGAATGTCATCCCCCGTTCCAGGAAGTCCCCGACGACATCGGCGAACGCTTCCGGCCGGTCGCATTGGATGTCGTGAGCGGCCTCGTACACGTACTGCAACGACGAGTTGCGCAGCGCACGCCGTACGACGCGACCGTTGATCGGGTTGATGATCCCGTCATCGCGCCCGAACAGGATCAGGGTTCGCGTGGGGAGCTCGGTGAGACGAGCGAGCAGGCCGTCGTCGGACCCATCCCCCATCAACCGCTCGACGGTCGGCCACACCCGCGCCATGAACGCTGGATCCGGCGGCGCCATGTGCGGCAGCCGCTCGGGATGCGATCGGAAGGCGGTGACGAAGGCCTCGGGTGACAGCGTGGACGGGTGGACCGACGCCTCACGGAACTTGGCCGGCGCCTCGAGCACCACGGACTCGACACGGTCGGTGAACGCAGCGATGAAGTGCAGCGCACACGCCCCACCGAACGACGTACCCATCAAGTGGAAGCGGTCGAGACAGAGCGCCGTGGCGATCTCGGCAACCTGCGCCGCAAGTCCATCGAAATCGGCGACGTCGTTGGGCTGCGCACCCCATCCCGGTAGCTCGACCACGATCACGCGGAAGCGCTCGGCGAGTGCGTCGAGGGCGAACGTCATCATCGGCCCACCTGCACCGGGCAGGTACAGCACGGCTGGGCCATCGCCGGCGTCGAGGTAGCGAACTGTGAAACCGGCGGCCTCGACGGTTCGTTCGACAAACGTCGAACCCGGCGCAAGAACTGCTGTATCGGTCACGACCGCACTCCTATCCGATGTAGTTCCGGCACGATTTCCTCGCCGATCAGCTTCAGGCTCGACAGCATCGAGTCGTGCGGCAGGGGATTGACGGTGCCCAGTGAGACCTCGAGCCGCCCCATGCCGAGCACGTCGTGGATCTCCTTGATCGTGGCGAGCACGGTCTCCGGGCTCCCGTACAGGGCTGGGCCCATGGTCATCGGCGGCGCCATCGACGGATCGATGGTCACGTGTTTGGGCACACCGCCCAACGCCGCGCCGATCTGGGCCATCGTCATCATGATGTCGGGCGACGCCCCGTTGAAGATGCTCATCAGGCCACCGCCGCTGAGCGCCTTCATGGTCTCCTGCGCCTCTTCATCGGTGGGCGTGACGTACATGAAGTGCCGGTATTGCAGGTTGTCGGCAGTGGGTTCCCACCCCGCCTCGGCAGCGGCCTGTCGGTACAGCTCAGCGTGCTCCGCGCACTTCACCGCAGGCATGTACGAGAACCCGAGATCGAGACCGTGCAGCCCGGCGAAGATCGCACCGTCCTTGCTGTTGCCGGAGATCAGGATGCGCGGATGTGGGTCTTGCACCCGGCGCGGCCACACCGCGATGTTGCGATATCGGTAGTACCGACCTTCCCAGCCGAACGGCTCGGGCTCGGTGAAGCACGCCTTGAGCAGCAGGATCCCCTCCTCGTACCGATCCCGCGACTCCCACGGGTTGGAGCCGTAGGTGAGGTACTCGTTGGGCGTGCCGCGCAGCATTCCGATGCGGAGGCGTCCGTCGAGGAGGTTGTCGAGCATCGAGTACTCCTCGGCGATCCGGACCGGGTTGTTCAACGGAAGGTCGGTGCCGAACACCCCGATCTGCGCGTCCGGAAACTTCCGGCCGGCGACCGCGGCCAAGATGATGGGGTTGGGCGTCAACTGCTTCGGCGAGTAGTGGTGCTCGGCGAAGTTCAACGCATCGAAACCCGCTTCCAGAGCTGCTGCACATTCGATCAGCCCGTGCTCGATCGTGGCGCTGACCAAGTCGGTCTCGCAGATGCGTGGTGGCGCCGGCCACGAGTCGCCGTGCTGCCCCCAGTAGTTCATCGTGTGGAAGAACTCGATTTTCATAGGTGCAAGAATAGACGCATCAATTCGCACTGTCGATAGCAAATATGTAATTAGTCGACAGATGGACGGCGTGCAGCCGGCGCATATGCTCCCTGTTCATGCGCCTGTTCAATCTTGCCGGTCGCCTGAGCACCTTCGTCGACGGCGCGGTCGTCGACGTCGCCACGGCCAGCGACAACCGATTCTCATCCGAGCCGCAGCAGATGTTCGACGACTGGCACGCGCTGGCAGCATGGGGTGAGTCCGCCGGGGCTCACGGTGCCGGCGAGGTGGACGTGCAGCAGTTGCTCGCACCAGTCCCTCGACCTCCGCAGGTCTTCGCGATCGGCCTCAACTACAAGGCACACGCGCAGGAAGGCATCTTCAGCGTGCCGGAAGAGCCGACCGTGTTCACCAAGTGGCCGACCTGCATCGTCGGTCCGTCTCACGCGGTCGAACTGCCGGTCGACACCGACTGGGAGATCGAACTGGTCGTCGCCATCTCGCGTCGTGCCTTCCGCGTCAGCGCTGCGGACGCAATGTCGTATGTCGCCGGTTTCACGATCGGCCAGGACCTGTCGGACCGCGTCCTGCAACGCAAGGGACCCGCCCCACAGTGGAGCCTCGGCAAGTCCCGCTACGGCTACGGCCCGACCGGGCCGTGGTTGGTCACGCTCGACGAGTTCGCCGATCCGCACGACATGGCGATCCACAGCTCATTGGCCGGCGAGACGCTGCAGTCGTCGCGTACATCGATGTTGATCTTCGACCTCCCCACGGTGATCGAGTACATCTCTGCGCTGTGCCCGCTGCTTCCCGGTGACCTGATCTTCACCGGTACGCCTGAAGGTGTCGGCTATGCCCGCAAGCCGCCCCGCTTCTTGCACCCCGGCGACGTTCTGACCAGCACGATCGAAGGCATCGGCGACCTCGTCACCCACTTCGTCTGACCGCGGTCAGGTCAGCAATGTCTTTTGCACCTTCCCCATGGCGTTGCGCGGCAACACCTCGACGACACGCACCTCGCGAGGACGCTTGTGCACCGACAAGAGCGCGGCCACATGGTTGATCAACGTCGCATCATCGACATCACTGCAGACCACGAACGCCACGATCCGCTGACCGAGATCCGGATCACTGACCCCGATCACAGCCGCTTCGGTGACACCGGGGTGGGTCAGGAGTGCGGCCTCGACCTCGCCGGCACCAACCTTGAACCCACCGGTCTTGATGATGTCGATCGACTGCCGCCCGACGATGCGATGGAAGCCGCCCTCGTCGATCACGGCGGCGTCGCCGGTTCGGAACCACTCGCCGTCGAACGATGCCGCAGTGGCGTCGGGACGGTTGAGGTACTCGTCGAACATCGTGGCGCCGCAAATCTGCAACTCGCCGATCGTCTCGCCGTCATGACGCATCGCTCCACCCGTGTCGTCGACCAGCCTGCTCTCCACGCCGCCGATGGGCACACCGACCCAGCCGGGGCGCCGCTCGCCGTCGAAACGAGTCGACACCGTGATCAGTGTCTCGGTCATGCCGTACCGCTCGACCGGAGCTTGGCCGATCAACGACTGCATCTGCTCGAACACGGCGACGGGTAGCGGCGCGCTGCCGGAGACGACCAGCCGCGCCCCGCGCAGCGCGGCGGCCAGGGACGGCTCGGCGCAGACCCGCGACCACACGGTGGGCACCCCGAAGTACATCGTGCCCTCGGCGGCAGCGTAGGCCTGCGGTGTCGGCTTGCCCGTGTGCACCAGACGTGACCCGACGCGCAGCGCACCGAGCACTCCCAGCACCAACCCATGCACATGGAACAACGGCAGACCGTGCACCAAGGTGTCGTCTGGCGACCACTGCCACGCGTCGGCAAGCCCGTCGAGACCCACCGCGACCGCTCGTCGCGACAGCACGACACCCTTCGGCAAACCCGTCGTGCCAGAGGTGTACATGATCAGCGCGGTCGCGTCGATCGCCGGCTCGCCGCCGGCCCAATCGCTCTCGCCGTCGATCGACACCTGCGGCAGCGTGACCTCGGGCCACAGCGGGTCACCGATCGTCGCCGCGGCGCCGGAGTCGCGCAGCATGTGCTCGCGCTCCATCGGCCCGGCGTCGGCAGGCATCGGCACGACGGGCACACCGGCCATCAGGCCGGCCACCACACCGACGATGGTGTCGAGCGTCGGCGTGGCCCGCAGCGCGACCGCAGGCATGCCCTCGAGTCGTTGGGCGACCGCCCCTGCCCGTCGGGTCAGTTGCGCCCATGACACGGCGATCCCATCGACGCTGAGCGCCTCGGGGTGGTCGCCGTGATCACCGGTCAGCGAGGGCAGCAGCGGGCTCATGGTGCACCTACTCGCACGATGACCTTGCCATACAGGTCCGGCTGCTGCGCTCGCTCGAACGCTGCATGGAGCCGATCGAACGGATACACCGAATCGATCACCGGATGAAGATCACTCGCCTCCATGAACCGCAGCAGTTGTTGCGTCTCGACACGACTGGCCCCACTGACCCCGATGATCGAGATCTGCCGGTAGAAGATCCTGGCCAAGTCGGCGGCTGGGTCGCCCGTGGTTGCACCCGACACGACGATGCGGCCACCGGGTCGAACGCTGCGCAGGCTGTGCTTCCACGTCGCCTCGCCGACCGTCTCGATGACGATGTCGACCGGCGTCGACAGCCGCTGCCCCGTCTCGACCGCCTCGTGCGCACCCAACTGCAGGGCCCGCTCGCGTTTGGCGGCCGAGCGGCTCGTGACGACGACGCGCAGCCCTGCTGCCCGGGCCAGCGCGGCGGCCGCGGTCGCGACGCCGCCTCCGGCACCTTGGAT
>JAYVOI010000099.1:0-13031 GCA_043758005.1 Ilumatobacteraceae bacterium | reverse complement strand
CGAAGATGCGACCCCGCGCGTATCGGCTGGCGTAGCGGGTGCCGGCGGCGAACCCGGCGGCAGCAACCCCTGCGGTACCGAGCGCCTGCGTGGTGCGGCGCACGACCGCCTTGGTGCGCTTGCTGAACACCACGATCGGCCAGCCGTTGTGATGGGCGATGCGCTCGAGCTTGGCGTCGGGATTGACGGCGACGGGATGGCCGACCGCTTCCATCATCGGCAGGTCGCTGGCCGAATCGCTGTAGGCATAGCACTGGGCGAGGTCGTAGTTCTCCCATCTCGCCAGTTCGGCGATCGCTTCGACCTTTCCCGGGCCGTAGCAGAACGGGCCGGCCAGTTCGCCGGTGTACACACCGTCGGCGATCGCGCTGACGGTGCCGATCCCGGCCGTCATACCGAGTGCCTTCGCCAGTGGTTCGACCAGTTCGACGGGTGACGCCGAGACGATGTAGGTCGCCCGCCCAGCGTGCCGGTGGCGATCGACGAGCGCCTGGGCCTCGGGTCGCACCTTGGCCAGCAGCTTCGGCACGATGTCGGCGTTCAGCGCGACGAGGTCCTCGACGCGCACGCCCTTGACTGCGCCGAGGATCCGATCGCGCACGCCGTTCGAGGTGTCGTCGCTGGCGCCACTGAACCGAAAGGCGACCGCGCCAACAGCGTCTTTGCCGAACTGTCCCGGCGGAACCAGCCCGGCGCGCCACGCGGCAACACCGAGCACGAACGCGCTGGAGCCGCTGATCAACGTGCGGTCGAGATCGAAGAACGCCGCACTGGGCCCGCCCGACACGTACGGTGCGAACCCGGTCGGTGGCAACTCGGCCCGAACGATGTCGGCGGGTGACCGCTCGGCGGGGCCGACGTCGGTCGGCGATTCCTCGGTGGGATGTTGCTCAGTCATCTCTGCTCGCCGCCAAGGCCAGGTCGTAGACACGCCGCTTGGGCACCTCGAGTTGGCCGACCACCGCGGCGACCGCGTCCTTGCGGCTGTGGCCGTCGAGTGCGGCGTGCAACGCCGAACGGATCTCGTCGTCGCTGACCTCGCCGCGCGGCGGAGCACCTTCGAGCACGATCACATACTCGCCTCGTGGGGCGGTCGTCGTCACATGGGCCGTCGCCGCGTCGAGGGTGCCGCGCCAGACCGTCTCGTAGAGCTTGGTCAACTCACGGGCGATCGCCACGCTGCGCTGCCCTCCGCAGGCTTCGGTCAAGTCGATCACCGTGCGCTCGATGCGGTGTGGGGCTTCGTAGATCACGGTCGTGCGCGCTTCGGCTGCGATCGTCGCCAGCCGTGATGCCCGCTCGCGTCCGGATCGGGGGAGGAAGCCTTCGAAGACGAAGCGGGCGGTGTCGAACCCGCTGACGACGAGCGCCATCACGAACGCTGCGGGACCGGGCACCGATGACACGGTGTGGCCGGCGTCGAGCACGGCGCGAACCAGGCGGGATCCCGGATCGGATATCCCGGGCGTGCCGGCATCGGTGATCAATGAGACCGTGTGGCCGGCGTCCAACTGCACCAGCACGTCGCGGCTTCGCTCGGTCTCGGTGTGCTCGTTGCACACGGCCAACCGAACGCCACTGATCCCTGCGTGGGCCAGCAGCTTGCCGGAGTGGCGCGTGTCTTCGCACAGGATCAACGCCGACGACTGCAACGTGGAGACGGCGCGCGGCGAGAGATCACCGAGGTTGCCGATGGGTGTGGCCACGAGGACGAGGGTTCCCGTCATTCACGAACCTCAACCACATCGCCAACGCGGAGCCCCCATCGACCGATGGCGCCTTCTTGCGCCTCGATCACCGTTCGTGCCCGCCACACGGGCGCGCCGACGCGGTGGCGGCGCATGTGCACCGTCTTCACGACGATCCCCTTCTCGTCGAGGTAGGCGACGTCGAGAGCAAACCGCATGCCAAGAGTGTGCACCCAACGGCAGTCCGTCAACACCAAGGCTCCCTCGATGCTGTCGCGGCCGAGGAGTCCGCGGCCCTTGGTTCGCCGCTGCGTCGCTGACTCGCATGAGGCCAGCACTCGGCCCTCAGTGACTAACCACGCCATGGTCTTCAGCCTTGCACGTTTGACGCCGCTACCATCATCGGCCCGTGTCGACACCTGCTGCCATGACGCATCCTCCGCAACGCTCGTTCAAGCCGCGCCGTCGAGGATTGTCGGCGACCCGACTCGGCGCGTACGAGCGGTCGATGGCCAGGTGGGGACTCTGCGTGGAAGGCCCGCCGTTGTCGTTCGAACAGGTCTTCGGTCGAGAGCTCGGTCCCTCCGCAGACGTGGTGCTCGACATCGGCTTCGGGGGTGGCGAGGCCCTGGTCGAGGTCGCCGAGTTGCGTTCGCACGAGTGCGTGATCGGCATCGATGTGCACACGCCAGGCGTCGCCGCGGTCCTCGAGGCAGTCGAGGCGAGGGGACTGCGCAACGTCCGTGTCGTCGAGGGTGATGCCATGGATTTCGTGGCGCGCATCCCCGCAGGATCGCTCGCGGTGGTCCGTGTCTTCTTCCCCGACCCGTGGTCGAAGCGACGTCAGCACAAGCGGCGCCTCGTCCGGCCCGATGTCGTGGTGCAGTTGGTGGATCTCCTGCGCGACGGAGGCACGATCCACATGGCCACCGACTCCGCCGAGTACGCCGAGCAGATGCGTGAGGTGTGCGATGCTCAGACCGGCCTCAGCGGAGGGGTGATCGAGCGCCCGCCGTGGCGGCCCGTCACCCGCTTCGAGCAACGCGGCATCGACGAAGGTCGATGTGCCGTGGACCTGCTCTACAGCGCGTCGCCGAGTTCGCCCAGCGCCTCGTCGAGCGCGCCGAGGTAGTGCTCGAGGTCCCGGTCGGTCACTGCGAGACCGAGGTTGAGGCTGCCCCGAGGAGCGGTGTAGACCCCGCGTTGCAGCAACGCGAGGAACAACGCTTCTTGTAGGACCGAATCGCGCTCCAACAGATCGGCGCCGTTCTGCGGCCTGCGTTCGAGGGCATGCACGGCGTTCATCGAACCGAACCCGGTGACGGTCAACGGCAACTTGTGTTGATGCAGCACATCGTCGATGCGAGCACGCAGTTCGTCGCCCCGCGCGGTCAGCGTGATCGCTGTGTCGGAGGTGAACAGTTCCGACATGACCACGCAACCCGCCGACATGGTGGCGATGTTGTTGTTGAAGGTGCCGGCATGGGGGATCGAGTCGGGCTTGGTCGCGTCGAAGCGGTCGAGCAGATCGGCGCGGCCGGCAAACGCGCCGAATGAGAACCCGCCGGCGAAGTACTTGCCGAAGGTGGCGATGTCGGGGCGCACACCCATGAGGTCGGCGAGACCACGCGGGCCGTGCCGCGATGTCATCACCTCGTCGGTGATCAAGATGGCCCCGGCTTGCTGGGTGGCATTGGCCAACCCGCTGAGGAAGCGGGCATCGGCCGGGACGCAGCCGGACCCGAGCATCGGCTCGACGATCACCGCGGCGAGGTCGAGCTCGTACTCCTCGATCAAGGCCTCGCATCCCTCGAGATCGTTGTACGGCGCGATCACGGTCGGGAACGGAGCGTTCCACGGGGCGTTGCCGTTCGAGTAGAAGAACACTCCGCCGTGGTAGCCGCCGTGCATCACCATGATCATCGAGCGACCGGTGACGATCCGCGAGAGCGTGATGGCCATCAGGTTTGCTTCGGTGCCCGAGTTGGTGAAGCGGACGCGCTGGTGACCGAACCGATTGCAGACGAGTTCGGCGAACCGGATCTCGGCGGGGTGCACGCCACCGACGCTGGTGTTGGTCGACAGTGCCTCGGCAACTGCTGCGTGCACGCGCCGCTCGGAATGGCCGAGGAGGCCGGCGGTGTAGTCGCCCACCAGGTCGACGTACTTGTGGCCGTCGGCGTCGGTCAGGGTGCCGGCATCGCCGCTGACGAAGGTCAGCGGAAAGGGGGCGTGGTGCAAGATCGTGCGGGTGCTGCCCCCGGGGAGCACGGCGCGAGCACGTTCGTGCTGGGCCCGTGAGGCTGGGTTGCGGTCGGCGGTGTCGCGTCGCATGCGCTCCACGACGGGCACAAAAGCACTCTCTGTGGTCATCGACCACAGTATGCCCGCGATCCGCGTGCCCGGCAAAACGCTCCGTTCCGCTCCGGTTCTCGCCCGGTCTCTCAATCAAGTAGACTCGTCAGTCAGTATTACTGACTCGCCAGTCAGTTTGAGAAAAGGGAGAGGCCGAAGTGGCCGTCATCGAAACCAAGTCCGTAACGATCGATTCGTTGATCGATACCGAGGAGCGCCTCTTTTTGGCCCGTGTGCCGCAATCGATCGCTCGAGGAGAAGAGGCGTCGGAGGTGTTGGCCGGTGGCGCAACATCGAACTGGATGATCTCGCGCCCGGCGGCGGTGTGGGTCAGCCACGGCCGAGGGTCGCGGGTGTGGGACGTCGATGGCACCGAGTACGTCGACCTGCACGGTGGGTATGGCGTGATGGTGGCCGGTCATGCCAACCCGGCGATCGTCGAAGCAGTGCAGCGGCGCGTCACGCAGGGGACCCACTTCGCCCAGCCGACCGACGATTCGATCGTGGTCGCCCGCGAACTGGCCAAGCGGTTCGGGTTGCCCTTGTGGCGATTCAACAACTCGGGCACCGAGGCCACGATGGACGCGGTCCACCTGATGCGCGCCGTCTCCGGTCGCGACGCGATCATCAAGATCGAGGGCACCTATCACGGCCATCACGACGCCGTGATGGTGTCGCAGTGGCGCAACCTCGACCTGCTCGGCCCGGCCGACCATCCACACCGTGTCGCCGCCGCCGGCATCCCGCAGGCCATGGCCGACCTCGTGCACCTCGTGCCGTTCAACGATCTGGTCGCCCTCGAGCGGGTGCTGCACGAGAACCAAGGCTCGATCGCCGGGATGATCATGGAGCCGATGATGATGAACGCGGGCATCATCCTGCCCGACAAGGGATACCTCGAGGGCGTCCGACAACTCACTCGCCGGTACGGCGTGCTGCTGGCGTTCGACGAGGTCAAGACCGGGCTCAGCGTGCACCCCGGTGGGTCGACCGGGTTGTTCGGCGTGACCCCCGACATCGTGTGCCTCGCCAAGGCGCTCGCCGGCGGCCTGCCGTGCGGCGCGATCGGTGGCACGCACGAGGTGATGGCCGCCATCAGCGATGGTCGCTACGACCAGGTCGGCACGTTCAACGGCAACCCGCTGACGATGGCCGCAGCACGAGCGATGTTGACCGAGGTGCTCACCGATGACTCCTACCGGCAGGCCGGCATGCGTTCGCAGACGATGTTCGACCGGTCGATGCGATCACTGCAACAACACGGCGTCGCCGGGTACGGCTACGCCTTCGGATTCAAGGGCTCGCTGGTGTTCGGCGATACGCCGGCACGCAACTGTCGCGATTTCCTGGCGATGGACACTGGTCTCAGCCACCTCCACTTCCTCGTGCAGCACAATGGCGGTGTCTTCATGGCGCCGTGGGGCAAGAGCGAGCAGTGGACGATCTCACCGATGCACACCAACGCCGATGTCGACCGGTTCTGCGACAACGTCGAGCGGTTCGCCACGCTGGTCGCCTCATCCGACGGGCACTCTCACGAGTACGCCACCGGCGGCTTCTACTGAGCAGGGCCGACATGACACCGAGCCAACTCATCCCCACACTCTCCGGTCGCGAATACAGCAGCGGCGAGGTGTACGACCGCGAGCGTTCACAGATCTTCCACCAGTCGTGGTTCTACGTGTGCCGCGACGAACGCCTGGCGCCGGGCGACCGCTTCGTCGCCGACGTCGCCGGCGAGAGCGTGCTGGTCGTCAAGGACCGCGATGGCCAAATCCACGCCCACGCCAACGTGTGTCGCCATCGTGGCGCGCGACTGTGCGAGGAGAGCGGGCCCGGCTCGAAGGCCGGAATCACCTGCCCGTATCACGCGTGGACGTATTCACTGGATGGTCGACTGATCGGCACCCCGCACCTCTCCCCGGAGGAAGTTGACCGTGATTCGTTGTCGCTGTGGAGCGTCGCCTGCGACGTGTGGCACGGGTTCGTGTTCGTCAACCTGTCGCCCGACCCGACGCCGTTGATCGAGTCGTTCGACACGGGGCTCGACTCGGTGAAGCTGTTCGAGCACCTGCACCTCGGTGAGTTGCGCACTGCGGTCACGACCTCGACCGATGTCCACGCCAACTGGAAGATCCTCGTCGAGAACTACCAGGAGTGCCTGCATTGCTCGTGGGTGCATCCGGAGTTGGTCGACATCGTGCCGATCTACAAGACCGGGTCGGTGGTCGATCCGGCGCGACCCGACGGTGGAGTCAGCATCCGTGGAAACAGCTTCAGCCTCACCGGGCGGTCGAGTCTTCCCGTGCTACCGCACATGCCGGTCGACGAAGCGGAGTCGTACTACGGCGCGACGATCTTCCCGAACATGTTCATCGACGTCACCGGCACGTGCGTGATCGTGTCGTCGATGTGGCCGAAGGGCGCCGACGAGACCACGGTGGTCATGGAGTACCTCTTCGCCGCCGAGACGATCGCGATGGCCGGCTTCGATCCGGCGGAGATCGTCGAGTTCAGCGAACTGGTGGGCCGGCAGGACTACGACGTGTCCGAGCGCGTGCAGCGCGGCGTGTCGTCGCGGTACTTCGACCACGGAGTGCTCGCTCCGCAGGATCATTTGATCGTTGATTTCCTCGCCACGTACCGAGCACGCATGACCGACTAACCTGAACAACCATTCAACCTGGGAGAGGACCATTGGACAGTGGCTTTACACGACGACAGGTAATCGGGGGCTCCGCACGGCTCGGGCTTGCACTGGCATGTGGTGTGCCGTTGCTGCAGGCATGTGGCGATGATTCGACCAGCTCGAAGAAGGTGTCCAGCGCCATCAAGGACGGTCTGAAGCCGGAGGCGGGGCCGTTGAAGATCTTCAACTTCGACTCGTACGTCAACCCCGACCTCATCACTTCGTTCGAGGACAAGTACGGCGTGAAGGTCGAGCTGACGACGTTCACCACCGACGACGAGGCCGTCACCAAGATTGCCTCCGGAGCAGTCGATGTCGATCTCGATCTCAGCGCCTCGACGACGACGCTGTTCAAGTTGATCGACACGGGCTTGATCCAGCCGATCAACAAGACCTATCTCACCAACATCGGCAATGTGGCTGCCGCGTTGCGCGATCCGTACTATGACAAGGCAGGCACCTATACGGTGCCCTACACCGTCTTCAGCACCGGCATCGGCTTCCGCGCCGATCGCGTCGACGCCGGCACCGTCTCGTGGGACACGCTGTGGGACCCCAAGTACAAGGGCGTGACCTCGTTGCTCGACGACTCGCGCGAAGGTCTGGCGGCAGCGATGCTGCGCAAGAAGTTGACCGACGTCAACACCAGCAACCCGGCGGTCATCAAGCAGGCCGGCAGCGATCTCGGTGAGTTGACCAACCTGATGAACATCAAGGTCGAGATCGAGGGGTACCACACGATTCCGGAAGGCTCGACCACGGTTGCGCACACCTGGAGCGGCGACATGCTGAACGCGCAGTACTACCTGCCGGAGGGCACCGGCCCCGAGGTGCTGGCCTACTGGCAGCCGGAGACCGCCGTCATCGCCAACGACACGATGTGTGTGCTGACCAAGGCCAAGAGCCCGGTGCTCGCCCACCTCTTCATCGACCATCTCCTCGACAAGGACAACGCTCAGACCAACTTCGGGTTCGTCGGGTATCAGCCCGCCATCGAAGGGCTCGGCGCCCAGGAGTTGATCGATGCCGGTCTCGTGCCGGAGAGCCTGCGGAGCTGTGTGCTGTCGAACGATCAGATCACCAAGGGCCTGCGGTACCTGCCCTTGAGCATCGACGTCGAGACGTTGTGGAACGACGCCTGGTCGACGTTCCGCGCCGGGGCCTGACGACGCATGACCAACGCCGCGGGTGCTGCTCCCGGCGGGCATCGCAACGGGTTCTGGGGCTTTCTCAGCCTGCCGGGCGTTGCGTGGTTGCTGGCCCTGTTCATCGTGCCGTTCTACGCGATCGCTGCGGTCGCATTCGGGCGTGTCGACCCGATCTTGAGAACCCCCGACCCGGTCTGGAGCCCATGGTCGTGGGACTTCTCGGCGATGAGCAAGGTCTTCGACAGGGTGTTCGGCGGCGATCTCGGCGGTGTCGCGGTCCGCACACTGTCGTACGTCGGTGTTTCGCTGGCGCTGTGCTGCCTGATCGGCTATCCGGTGGCGTACTACGTCGCCCGACACGCCAGCCGCTGGCGTGGTGTGCTGCTGGCCGCGCTGGTGATGCCGTTCTGGATCAGCTATCTCATGCGCATGCTCGCTTGGGTCAACCTCTTGCAGGTCGACGGCTACCTCAACAGCATCCTCGGCTGGCTGCACCTCGGCGGCTCGCGTAACTGGCTCGACGGTGACTGGTCGACGGTGGTCATCGGCCTGGTCTACGGCTACATCCCGTTCTTCATCCTCCCGCTGTACGCCGCGCTCGAGCGTCTCGACAAGCGGCTGATCGAAGCCGGTCGCGACCTCGGTGCATCGCCGGCGCGGGTGTTCCGGCGGATCACCCTGCCCCTGTCGATCCCCGGGTTGATGGCGGCGTCGGTCATCACGGTCCTGCCGATGTTCGGCGACTACTACACCAACACGTTCCTCTCCAGCGGCTCACCGCGCACCGAGATGATCGGCAACCAGATCGAGCGAGACCTGCGCGGCAGCAGCCAGTCGCAGACCGGGGCATCGTTGGTGCTGCTGCTCTCGGCGATGTTGTTGGTCTTGATGACGTACTACCTGGTTGTCACGGTGCGCGCCCAGCGATCGGTGGCAACGTGAGGCGCAACCGACCTGGCCGTCATCCACTGGGATTGGCGACGCTCACCTGGCTGTACATCCTGTGGTCGTTGGTGCCGGTGCTGGTCGCCATCCGGATCTCGTTCAACTCGGGAAAGAGTCGGTCGGCGTTCCAGTCGCCCTCGTGGCGGTGGTACTTCAACGACCCAATTCAATCGGTGTGGCACGACGACTCGCTGCGGCAACCGCTGCGCAACTCGTTGAAGCTGGCCGGTCTCAGCATGTTGTTCACGACGCCGATCGGGGTGGCGATGGCCATCGGTCTGCAACGCTGGCGTGGCCGGTTGGCGAAGGTGTCGAACGCGCTCACACTGGTGCCGTTGGTGACCCCAGAGATCGTCATGGGCGTCGCCCTGTTCCTGGTCTTCACGCAGGTCTACACGGGTGTGCCGCGGGGTTTCACGACACAGCTGCTGGGCCACATCACGTTCAGCATCTCGTACGTGGTGGTGATCGTGCGCGGTCGGCTGGCGGCGATCGGGCCGCAATACGAAGAGGCTGCCCGCGACCTCGGCGCCAACCGATTGCAGGCCATGCGCCTCGTCCTCCTGCCACTACTCGGCCCGGCGATCTTCGCCAGCGTGATGGTGGTGTTCGCCGGTTCGATCGACGACTTTGTGATCTCGTCGTTCTTGTCGACGGGGGCATCGAGCGAGACGGTGCCGATGAAGATCTACTCCGGCGGTCGGGCCACGGCGACACCTGCGCTCAATGCGCTCGCCACCATCATGTTGGTGTTCACCCTCGCCGCTGTTTCCCTGGCGGCCATCGTGATGCGGCGCATGCGCCTGCGTCAAGGTGGCGGCGACGATGCTCAGCTGGGAACCCTCGCCGCAGTCGGCTGACGACGACGGGGCTCAGCCGGCGAGCACTCGAATCGCACTGGGTGGCAGGTAGGCGTCAACCGTCTCGCCCTCGATGCCACACAGCGGCGATCCGTCGTTGGCCACCAGCGCTTGCAACCGGTGCGTGCCGAGGCGCAGCAGCACCTGGGTGACGGCACCGACATAGATGCGCTGCTCGACGACGGCAGGGACCGCTTCGACATGGCCGCTACCGAGCGGGGACAACAGCACGCGCTCGGGACGGATCACCACCGTGCACTCTCCGGCGATACCTGCGGTGTCGGCGCTGTGCTCGGCGCCGTTGACCATGACGCGTCCAGGCCCGCTGACCTTGGCGGGCAGGAGGTTGGCGACGCCGAGGAAGTCGGCGACGTAGGCGCTGGCCGGCTCCTCGTAGGTGTCTTTCGGCGTGCCGATCTGTTCGATCTCGCCGTCGTTCATCACGGCCAGGCGATCACTCATCGTCAGCGCTTCTTCTTGATCGTGAGTGACGTACACGAAGGTGATGCCGACGTCTTGGTGGAGGGCGCGCAGTTCGACCTGGAGGGTCTTGCGCAGCTTGGCATCGAGGGCGCCGAGCGGCTCGTCGAGCAGCAGCACCTTGGGGCGCAGCACCAGCGCTCTGGCCAGGGCGACGCGCTGTTGCTGACCGCCTGAGAGCTGGTGCGCCTTTCGTTTGCCGTAGCTGCCGAGGCGCACGAGCTCCAATGCCTCCCCGACGCGTTGCGTGGACTCGGCCTTCGAGCACTTCTGGAAGCGCAGCCCGAACCCGACGTTATCGGCGACGCTGAGGTGGGGGAAGAGCGCATAGCTCTGGAAGACGGTGTTGACTGGGCGGTTCTCCGGCGGGACGGAGACCATGTCGACGCCGTCGATCCGCACTTCGCCCTCGTCGGCCGACTCGAAGCCGCCGATCAGCCGCAAGGTGGTCGTCTTACCGCAACCGCTGGGACCGAGCAGCGAGAAGAACTCGCCGCTGCGGATCGACAGGTTGATGCCTTTCAGCACCGGCGCCTGTGCCTTCTCGTAGCTCTTGGTCAGGTTGACCAGCTCGATTTCTCCACCTGTGCCAATGCCGGCTTGCTGGTTCGAGCGCATCGCTCATTTCTAGCGCGTTTGCTGCCCACGAAATCGAGCGAGGTGCAAAGCGGCAAATGGCGTCCACGGTGGCCCTGTCCCAGGCAACCGTGGACCCGCGCACCGTACGACGTGTCACCCGTCGCTGCCGCCGTGGCCGCTGTCGTCGCCACCGCTGTGGTGACCGCTGTCGTCGACCGTGTTGACCGGAGCCGCAGCGTCGACGCCGTGATCGTCAACGGTGTTGGTGCTGGCGTCGGCACCGTTGTCGTCGAGGCTGTCGTGGGTCGAGTCGTGGACGCCGTTGTCGTCGATGGTGTTGGTGGTGATGTCGACGCCGTTGTCGTCGACGCTCGTCTTCGTCGCGGGTGCCACGACCGTGGTGATGCGTGGCTGGGGCTTGCTGCTCTGCACTGCTGCGTATGCCGGAACGCCGAAGCCGATGACCGTGGCGCCAACTGTTGTCCAGATCAGTGACTTCTTCATGATCGTGGCCTCCTGTGTGGGTTGTTGCAGAAGACACGCCCACACGTAGGACGCCGGTTGTTGCACGTTCGTGCTAGCACTCCTGGACAGGTTGTACCGCGCCTGGCGCAGTATCGAGCACGGCTTTGCCGACGACTGCGGCGAAGATGATCGCCCCGCCGACGACGGTCGCGGCCTTCGGCGCTTCACCGAGCACCAGGAAGGCCCACAGCGGCACGAACACCATCTCTGTCTGGGCGAACACGGTCATGGGCACTGCCGGTACACGCTTCGAACCGCGGTTGAACAAGGTGGTGCCGAGCACGATGAACACCGCACCGTGCAGGAGTGCTAGTCCCATGTCCCTCGCTGGCGGGAACAGCGTCTTGCCGTGCGCAATGGTGATGATCGAGCACAGCACGATCATCATCGAGGCGTACCCGGGCAGCACCGGCGACCAGTCGGTCTCGGGGTTGCTGCGCAAGGCGATGGTGTAGATGGCGAACCCGACCGAGGCCATCAGCGCGGCGATGTTGCCCATCATGTTGCCGGCATGGAGATCACCGAACACGGTGACGAGCAACCCGAACAGTGCGACCAGAATCGCCCACATCGTGACGCGTGACAGACGCTCACCCAAGACGAATCGAGCCAACACCACGGCTACCAGCGGCGTGATCGACCCGAGGAACGACGCGTTGGCCGCCGTGGTCGTCTTCACCGCGTAGACGAAGGCCAGCGAGGCGAGCAACAGCCCGAAGTTGGCCGTCATCATCCATCGACCCGAGGTGTACGCCTTGCGCAACAACATCGGTTGGCGACGGGCGGCGGTCAACACCTCCATCACGACGAGCACACCGACCGATCTCCAGATCAGGTACTGGAACGCGTCGGCGTTCGTGGCCTTGCGAGCGGCGACGGCACCGAAGCTCCACACCACGCCGGCGCCGAGCGCCATCATCGACGCGGCGATCGGGATGCTCGTCGTGTGGCGTGTGGTGGTTGTCGCGGTGGCGGTCATAGCCTGGCTCGTTCACGGGTTCCCCGAGACGTGTTCACGCGCCGGCGGGCTGTATCGATCGTACCCCTGCGGTTGAATCGCGTCCCGGGATAACTGCGGTTGTCGATCGAGAAGTGTGTCCGAATCGATCGGCCGGTGCGATCACCCGTCGCGAGTCAGTGCCATGGCGTGCAGCATCTCGTCGCTGCGATCGTCGGCAGGGAAGAACAACTCGATCGCCAACTCGTCGATGGTGACATCGAGGGGTGGTGGCCAGATCGGCGCCGTCGCGGACACGACGTTGCAGCGCATCGGGCAGGTCGTGATGCTCTGCTTCGGACTGCAGGCTGTCGAACCATCGATTGGCGGCCCACGTCGCGCACTGTTCAGCCGCAACCAGCGCCTGCCGACGGGTGGCGACGTGCCCGGTCGCTCGCCCCTCGTCGTACGTTGCGCGCAACCCGCTGAGCGCTTCAGGCAGCAGGTGCATTCGCGCCGCGATGTTCTCCCATGCCGCTTCGCCGTCGCGGGGCATCAGATCGAACGTGCCGCGAAGGATCGTCGTCGGCGAGGCGACGGCGTCCATCGTCCGCTTCCACTCACCGATCTCGTGTTTCAGCAGCGCGACCTCGAAACGCTCGTTGATGAAGCAGCGGGCGCGGCGATCGTTCTCATCGCCGTCGACGAGATCGTGGAGCTCGCTCAGCGCTTGCCGTGTGTGCGCATCGCGGGCGTCGTGGCCGTCGGGGGAGAAGTCGGTCAGCACGTGGTCGTAGCCGGGTATGCCCCGGAAGGTCGCGAGGC
>JAYVOI010000098.1:0-13071 GCA_043758005.1 Ilumatobacteraceae bacterium | reverse complement strand
GCGCTCGTCAGGGCTCATTGCCGTACGGAACTCTTCGGCATAGAGATCCAACACCGTCACCTCGTGACCGTGTTCCGTCAGCGCGGCCCGAGCCGTCGTTGCAATGGCGTGGGTGAAGCTGTTCGGATCCGGATGGGCAACGACGACAACGACACGCATGTTGGGCGCACGATAGTGGTGCGCCCTACTATCGACCGTGATGGAATCACCGGGACCTCGTCACGTCCCTGTGTGGGTCTACTTGGTCGGCTTCGTCGTGTTGGGGAGCGCGCTGAGCATGGCCGGGCCCGCGCTGTCGCATCTCCGTGACCGCGTCGGGACCAACGACGGCGGCATCAGCCTGGTGTTTGTCGGGTCGTCGAGTGGCTACATGGTGGGATCGTTCGTCGGTGGTCGGTTCCTCGACCGTGGCCGCGGGCATCAGATGTGGGCGGCGTGCATGATCACCTCCATCGCGATGATCGTGGTGATCTCGCAGCTTCGCGATCTGGCCCCACTGGTCGCTGCGTTCGTCGTGCTCGGTCTGGTGTGCGGAGTCGGGGATGTCTCCGGCAACACCTTGGTCGTGTGGAGCCGCCCGGACTCGCCGGGTTCGGCGCTCAACGCTCTCCACATGTTCTTCGCCCTCGGTGCGCTGTCTGCGCCATTGTTGACCAACAGAGCGATTGCGTGGAGCCATTCGCTGTGGCCGGTTGCTGTGCCGCTGGCGCTGCTGACGGCGTTGTGCTGCTCGGTGCTGCTGTCGTCGCCGGCCCCGATGAAGACACGGGCCGCTGATCACGGCAGTGGCGACGCCGCGGCGGCCTCGGTTCGCCGAGGCCAACTGGCGGTCGTCAGCCTGTTCTTCTTCGTGTACGTCGCGCTCGAGGTCGGGTTCGCCAACTGGATCCACTCCTACGTCGAGCAGATCGGATATGGCGATGCCAACACCGCAACAGGTGTGACCGTCATCTTCTGGGTCGGGTTCTCGTTCGGGCGCGTCGTGTCGATCTGGCTGGCCGGGCGATTCAGCGCGGGATGGATGCTGAGCGGCTCGATGACGGTCGCTCTGCTGTCATCGGTCATCCTCGTCGCCGTCAACGGCGGCAACATCGGGCTGTGGATCGTGACGTTCCTCTTCGGCCTCTCGATCGCACCGCAGTTCGCTTCGATGATCGGCTATGCCGAAGCCCATCTCGCCTTGTCGGGTGCTGCGACGTCGGCATTCATCGGCGCCGCCGGCCTCGGCGGCTTGGTCATGCCCTGGTCGCTCGGCCAGCTGTTCGACACCCGCGGGCCTGGAGTGCTTCCGCCGGTCACGTTGGGGGCGTGTGTTGCCACGGTCGCGGCCGGGTTGTGGGTGCGTCACATCGTGCAGGTCAGCGGCACTCAGCGCCCGCCGGTGACCTCGATGAACGCCCCGGTCACGTAGCTCGCGGCCGGCGAGGCCAGCCACAGCACCGCCTCGGCGACCTCGTCGGAGGAGCCGGCCCGAAGCATGGGGATCAGCGGCGTCATCCGCTCGACGCGGCCTGGCGTGGCATGAAGGTGGAAGTCGCTCTCGATCAGGCCTGGGCGAACGGCGTTGACCCGAATTCCGTGCGGAGCCAGCTCCTTGGCAAGTCCGATGGTCATCGTGTCGATGCCACCCTTGGAGGCCGCATAGTGCACCCATTCGTTCGACCCGCCAAGCACCGCGGCCTTCGACGAGATGTTGACGATCGATCCGCCGCGGCCGTCCGCGCGCATGCGCCTGACGGCTTCGCGCGCACAGACGAACGGCCCGGTCAGGTTGACGGCCCACAGGTGATCGAGCGCCTCGACGGTGTAGCTGTCGAGTGTTCCGTAGCTGCCGGCAATGCCGGCGTTGTTGACCAACACGTCGATGCGCCCGAGACGCGCGTCGATCTCGGCGAACATCGCCAACACCGCCGCCTCATCGCCGACATCCGCACAGATGGCGATCGAACCGTTGCCGATCTCACTCGCCAACGATGTGGCCACGTCGGCGCTGTTCGCGTAGTTCACGACCACCGTGTAACCGGCTCGCGCCGCCAGTCGGCAGACCGCTGCGCCGATGCCGCGGCTGCCCCCCGTCACGAGCATCACCGGGCCGGGAGTGCCGGGCTCGCCGCCATCGCGCTCCACGCTCATCGCAGTCGGTCTTCCAATCCCTGCTTGACGGCCGGCCAGTCGCCACGAACGATCGAGTACATGGCCGAGTCGCGGGCGACGGTGTTCTCCTCGCCGGGCGCGTAGGAGCCGCGATGGCTGCGCAGGATTCCCTCGAACGTCGCACCGATCCGCAAGATCGCCGTACGGCTCTGCTCGTTGCGTGCATCGGTGCAGATCGACACGCGATGCACGCCCCAGGTGTCGAATGCGTTGGCCAACAGCAGGTACTTCGCCTCGGTGTTGATCGGTGTTCGCTGGGCGGATGCTGACAGCCAGGTCCCTCCGATCTCGACTTCGTCGGGCAGCTGCTTGGCGCCCCACCACTCGAGACGGAGGTACCGCGTGCAGCCCACGAGTGCGTTGTCGCTGACCCGTCGTTGGGCGAACGGAACAGCAGCGCGTGATTGCTGGTCGTTCAGCAGCCCGGTGATGTAGCGCTGCATGCCCTCCACGGTGGGCGGAACGGGCGTCCAGCCATACGTCGAGCGATCCTGGTTCCCTGCCGCGGTCAACTCCTCGGCGAATTCGATGCGCAGTTGTTCGAGTTGCACGTGGGTGCCGGTGAGGGTGGGTGCCGCGACGCTCATGGGTCCACCAGCATGCCAGGCCGTCGCACCGGTGGCATGGACTGTTTGCGACGAGCGGTTGCTACGACATGAAGATGAGCGCCGGTGTCTCGAGCAGCGCCTTGATGCGTTGGATGAACGCCGCGGCATCGGCGCCGTCGACGACTCGATGGTCGAACGACGACGACAGGTTCATGATCTGGCGAGGGAGCACGATTCCGTCGACGTACACCGGCCGCGTCGCGATCTTGTTGACACCGATGATGGCCACCTCGGGGTAGTTGATGATCGGCGTCGACACGATTCCGCCCAGCGAACCCAGACTGCTGATGGTGATCGTCGATCCGCTCAACTCGGCCAGTGTGATCTTGTTGTCGCGTGCCGCGGTTGACAGACGGGCGACCTCGTCGGCGCACGATCGTAGATCACGACCTTCGGCATGCGTCACGACCGGAACCATCAAGCCCTTTGCGGTCTGCGTCGCCACGCCGAGATGCACGGCTCGGTGACGGTGCACGACTCCCGCATCGTCGTCGTACCGGGCGTTCATCTGCGGGAAGTCGCCGATCGCCACGACAACGGCACGCATCAGGAACGGCAGGATGGTCAGGCGCGTCTGCTGACCGTCGAGCTGTCGGTTGAGCTCCGTCCGCAAGCGCTCGACCTCGCTGACATCGATCTCGTCCACGTAGGTGAAATGGGGAATGCGGGACTTGGCGAGTTGCATCCGCTGGGCGATGTTGCGGCGCAGACCGATCACTGCCACGTCGTCGGTGCCATCGTCGCCGTCGATGCGTGGCGCTGTTGGTCTCTTCGATCCGTTGCGGGAGAGTTGGGCGTCGAGATCGGCGTGAACGATTCGTCCCTCAGGCCCGCTGCCGGCGATGGTGGTGAGGTCGATCCCCAGGTTCATGGCCCGCTCGCGCACTGCGGGTGCGGCTGTCGTCGCTCCCCGATCGCCGCTCGCTCGTGCTGCCTGTGCAGGTGGTGGGCCGGCAGCGGCGGACGCCCCGGTTGGTGCCGCGACAGGTGCCGGAGCAGCAGCGTGGGGCGGTGGCGCGGCGATCGCAACCCGAGCCTCCATGTCCGGAGCTGGGGCCGGCACTGTCGCCGGCTCTTCGGGAGTCGGTGGCTCTGCACCCTCCGTCGTGGTGTCGATGCGGATCAAGGGAGCACCGACTTGCAGCACATCGCCGACTGCGGCGCCGACCGACAGCACCACGCCGGTGACCGGCGAGGGAAGCTCGACGGTGGCCTTGTCGGTCATGACCTCGACCATCACCTGGTCCTCGGCGATGGTGTCGCCGGCGGCGACATGCCACTCGACGATCTCGGCTTCGGCGATGCCTTCACCGACATCGGGCAACTTGACGACGTACTCGCTCATCGGTCAGCCGCCATCACTCGACGGTACGCAGCGCCGACGCGTGCGGGCACGGGGAAGTAGTCCCATTCCTGGGCATGAGGGTACGGGGTGTCCCAACCGGTGACCCGTTCGATCGGTGCCTCCAGCCGGTAGAAGCACAGCTCCTGTACGGTCGCCGACAGCTCGGCACCGAACCCACTGGTCCGCGTCGCCTCGTGGACGATCACACACCGACCGGTCTTGTCGACGGAGGCCTTGATGGTGTCGGTGTCGAGCGGTAGCAGCGTGCAGAGGTCGATGATCTCGGCATCGATCCCGGTCTCCGCGGCGGCCGCTTCGGCGACGTGCACCATCGTGCCGTAGGCCAGCACGGTGAGGTCGTCACCGGGGCGGCGTACCGCGGCGCGACCGAGTTCGACGCGGTAGTAGCCGTCGGGAACCTCGCCCAGTGGGTGGTTCGACCAGGGCACGACCGGCCGGTCGTGATGGCCGTCGAAGGGACCGTTGTAGATGCGTTTCGGCTCGAGGAAGATGACCGGGTCATCGTCTTCGATCGAGGCGATCAACAGGCCCTTGGCATCGTAGGGATTCGATGGTAGGACGGTCTTGAGGCCGCACACGTGGGTGAAGAGGCTCTCCGGGCTCTGGCTGTGGGTCTGACCCCCGTGAATGCCGCCACCGCACGGCATGCGCACCGTGATCGGGGCGGTGAACTCGGCGCTCGACCGATAGCGCAGGCGAGCTGCCTCGGAGATGAGTTGATCGAGCCCCGGGTACACGTAGTCGGCGAACTGGATCTCGACAACCGGACGCAGTCCGTAGGCGCCCATTCCAACGGCGGTTCCGATGATGCCGCCTTCGGCGATCGGTGTGTCGAAGACGCGCTCGCTGCCGTACTTGGCCTGCAACCCCTCGGTGCATCGGAACACGCCGCCGAAGTAGCCAATGTCTTCTCCGAACACGACGATGTTGTCGTCGCGCTCCATCATCACGTCGATCGCCGAGCGGATGGCCGCGTTCATGGTCATCGCGGTCATCGCTCGTTCTCCATCTGTCGCCGCTGGCGTTGCAGATGTTCGGGCATCTCCTTGAACACGTCTTCGAAGATGCTGCGCGCGCTCGCACTGCGTCCGTCGAGCAGGGTGCCGTATTGCTCGGCCTCCTTGGCAACTGCCAGCACCTCGCGCTCGGTGTCGGCCACGAGGTCTGCGTGCTGCGAGTCCGACCAGTCCCCGAGGCCGATGAGGTGCTGCTTGAGGCGGTCGATGGGGTCACCGAGGGGCCACGACTTCCATTCGTCGGCCGGCCGGTAGCGGGACGGATCATCCGAAGTCGAGTGCGCCGAGGCGCGATACGTCACCCACTCGATCAGCGTCGGGCCATGGTTGCTGCGGGCCCGCTCGGCCGCCCAGCGAGTGGCGGCAAGCACGGCCAGGTAGTCGTTGCCGTCGACTCGCAGCGCCGGAATGCCATACCCGATCGCACGCGCCGCGAAAGTCGATCGCGACCCGCCGGCGATGCCTTGGAACGACGAGATCGCCCATTGGTTGTTGACCACGTTGAGGATCACCGGCGCTTGGTACGTGGTTGCGAACGTCAGTGCATGGTGGAAGTCGGCCTCGGCCGTCGTGCCCTCACCGACGACACCTGAGGCGATGCGAGTGTCGCCCTTGATCGCCGACGCCATGGCCCAACCGACTGCTTGCACATATTGCGTGCCGAGGTTGCCCGAGATCGAGAAGAAGCCGACGTCGCGGGCCGAGTACATGATCGGCATCTGTCTGCCGTGCAGCCGATCCTTCTCGTTGGAGAAGACCTGACACATCATCTCGACGAGCGGCCAGCGCCGGGCGATCAGCCAGCCCTGCTGGCGGTAGGTCGGGAAGAACATGTCGTCGGGGTGCAGTTCGAGCGCGTGGCCGACGGCGATCGCTTCCTCGCCCGTACAGCGAATGTAGAACGACGTCTTTCCCTGCCGCTGTGCGGTTGTCATACGGTCGTCGTAGGCGCGCGTCATCACCATGGCTCGGAGCCCCTCGTGGAGTGCCGCACGGTCGGAGTGCGGGTCCCATCGGCCAACAGCCGCGCCATTGTCGTCGAGAACCCGGATCAAGGTGTACGCGAGATCACGCATCTCACTCGGGTGGGTCTCGATCTCGGGCCGGTCTGCACTTCCCGCGGCGGGCACGTCGAGATACGAGAAGTCGGCCGTCTCACCCGGCCGGGCCGGCGGCTGCGGAATCCCGAACCGAAGCGGCATGCCCTCACTCATTGGCTTCCATCACGCGCCTAGTTCAGCACGTTCGGCGACCCCGTGCGAGCGGTACGAATCGACCACTCGATGCCGAACCCTTGAAATTCTGTTCCAACCCAATTAGGTTCGCCCGTGGGCTGACGGGCGATCACACCATTCAATCGATGAAATGGAGCACGATGCACACGACACGAAGAGGGGTCTTTTTCGCGAGCGCGGCCTTGGTTGCCAGCTCGCTGGCGTTCGCGCCGAGCCCGGTCCACGGAAGCGCAGCAACGTCGACGTACGTGGTGCTGTCGAAGGATGCGGCGTCGGTCGACGCCACGATCGCCTCGGTCGAAGCCGCAGGTGGCACGGTGAATCGAGTCAATCGAGCCATCGGGCTGGTCACGGTGACCGCCGACGCAGCGTCGTTCGAAGGCGCCGTCATGACGAAAGCCGATGTGGCCGGCGTGGCCCGCAACACCCCGATCGGGTCTGCGCCGGCTGACGCCGTCACGAGTCGCGATGCTGTCGAGCTCGAAGGTCGCAACGCCGAAGCGGCGATCGCTGCGAGCCGCAGTGGTGACAACGGCGAGGGCCACGACGGGCTCGACGATCAGTCCGCCGAGCCGTTGGCGGGCTTCCAGTGGGACATGCGCATGATCGGGGCGACACCGGACGGCTCGTACGACGAGCAGCCCGGCCGTCGCGATGTGCTGGTCGGCGTGATCGACACGGGAATCGATGGCAGCCATCCCGACATCGCCCCCAACTTCAACCGCAAGTTGAGCCGCAACTTCACGGTCGACATCCCCGAGATCGACGGCCCATGCGCAGACGAGCCTGATCAGTCGTGCAACGACCCGGCCGACGTCGATGAAGACGGACACGGCACACATGTGGCCGGCACGATTGCGTCGCCCATCAACGGCATCGGCATCGCCGGCGTGGCACCCAACGTCACGCTGGTCAACCTCCGCGCCGGCCAGGACTCCGGGTTCTTCTTCCTTGGGCCGACCGTCGACGCGTTGACCTATGCCGGCGACAACGGCATCGACGTGGTCAACATGAGCTTCTTCACCGATCCGTGGTTGTACAACTGCCGCAACAACCCGGCCGACTCGGCTGCGGAGCAGCAGGAGCAGGCGACGATCATCGACGCCACGCAGCGCGCGCTCGACTACGCCCGGGCACATGGCGTCACGTTGGTTGCAGCCCTCGGCAACGAGCACCAGGACCTCGGTGCAGCGCTGAAGACGGATGAGACCAGCCCCGACTTCCCGCTGCACACCGAGAAGGTACGCGAGGTGACCAACGATTGTCTCGACATGCCGCTCGAAGGCAACGGAGTCATCGGCGTGTCATCGGTGGGACCGAGCACGAAGAAGGCCGACTACTCCAACCATGGCCTCGAGCAGAACGACGTTGCCGCACCCGGTGGGTTCTTCCGTGACTTCATCGCCGACCCGACCAAGAATCGAAAGCCGGGGAACCTGATCCTCGGGCCCTACCCGAAGACCGTTGCCCTGGGCAATGGTGATGTCGACCCGGTGACGGGCGAGTCGCTCACGCCGTTCGTCGTGGCCCAATGCTCGTCCCCGACGATCGACGACTGCGCGTACTGGCAGTGGATCCAGGGCACGTCGATGGCTGCGCCGCACGCCGTCGGAGTTGCCGCGTTGATCGTCAGCGAGTTCGGTCAGGGCCAAGGCCATGGGAAGGGTCGCACGATGGACCCGGCCAAGGTCGAAGAGATCCTGCGCGACAGCGCGACCGACGTCGCCTGCCCCGCTCCGGTCATCACCTACACCGCCGAGCGTCGGGATGCGACGTACGACGCCCCGTGCGTCGGTACACCACAACGCAACTCGATCTACGGCGACGGCATCGTCAACGCCGCCGCAGCGGTCGAGCATCGCCATGACTAGGTGAGGTCGTGGAGTGTTTCGCGCTCACTCGGGTGAGCGCGAAGCACTCCACCTGGGGTCCGAGCCGTACGATGCCGCCGTGCGCGTCATCATCTATGGAGCTGGAGCCGTCGGCAGTGCGATTGGCGGTCGCTTGCGCCAAGGCGGTGCCGATGTCGCCCTCGTTGCGCGTGCCGCGCACGTCACAGCCATCCGCGATGCCGGCTTGACCGTGCGATCGGCGCAGGGCAGCGAGGTCGTCGAGGTCGAGGCCGTCACCTCCATCGATCAGCTGGAACAGACCGGCGACGACGTCGTGTTGATCACGGCCAAGACCCAAGACACACCGCAGATCCATTCGGCGTTGCTCGACTGGGACCCGAACGTGTCGGTCGTCTGCGGCACCAACGGCGTGGAGCACGAACGCATGGCCCTGCGCCGGTTCGCTCGCGTGTACGCAATGGTGATCCAGCTCCCGGCACAGTTCGAGAAGCCGGGTGAGGTGACCGTGCTCTGTGCGCCGACGAACGCAATCCTCGATGTTGGCCGGTACCCGTCCGGCGTCGACGACACGGCGGCTCACCTGGCCGCATTGATCGACGGCTCACCGATGTTGCTGTCAGAGGCCGACGACGACGTGATGGCGAAGAAGTACGCCAAGCTCCTCGTCAATCTCGGCAATGTCGCCGATGCCGCCTGTGGGATCGCCGGCCGTCGGGCGCGCGTCAGCGCCGCGGCGCTCGAGGAGGGCCAACGCGTCTACCGAGCCGCCGCGATCCGGTGGGAGCAGACCTCGGAGCGCGTCGAGCACTACAAGGAGCGGGCCAAGACGATGCAGTTCGACATCCCGGCCGGTGACACCTTCATCGGTGGGTCGACGTGGCAGAGCCTGATGAAGGGTGCTCCGACTCTCGAGACCGACTACTTCAATGGCGAGATCATCATGCTCGGCAGGCTGTTCGGCGTACCGACTCCGACCAACGAGTTCTTGCAGCAGTATGCGGTGCGTCTGCTGCGCGGCGAGGTGCCGGCCGGCTCGGTCACCACCGAGCAACTCGATGCCGAGTGGCAGTCGTGGTCGTCCGGGGCGTGATGGCTCAGCGGAACTGGCGGAAGCAGGTGCGGATGTCGTCGACGAACAGCGCGGGCTGCTCGAAGGCGGCGAAATGGCCACCCTTGGGTTGTTCGGCCCAATGGACGATGTTCGGGTAGTCGGCTTCCATCCAGGCGCGCACCGGGGGCACGATCTCCTTCGGGTACACCGTCACGCCGACCGGTACCGACAGGTTGACCGGGCGGGGTTTGGCGAAGCTCTCCCAATAGATGCGCGCCGAGCTGGTGGCGCTGTTGGTCGCCCAGTAGAACATCAGGTTGTCGAGGAGCTCGTCGCGGTCGAGCACGTTCTCCGGATGACCATCGCAGTCGGTCCACGCCCAGAACTTCTCCAGGATCCACGCGGCTTGACCGGCCGGCGAGTCGGCCAGGCCGTACCCGACGGTCTGGGGGCGAGTCGCCTGCTGCTTCGAATAGCCGCTGTCCCACGCCTGGTAGTACTCGGCTCCCCTGATCGCCCGCTGCTCTTCCTCCGTCGGCTCGCCGTCGAGCCGTGGTCGCGTGCCCATGGCGAGCGTGATGTGAATCGCCGCGCAGTGCTGCGGATCCTGGCCACCGATGGAGCGCGTGACGGCCGAGCCCCAGTCGCCACCTTGGGCGAAGTAGTGGTCGTATCCGAGGCGAGCCATCAGCGTCGCCCAGGCGTCGGCGATGCGACCGACCCCCCAACCCGTCGTGGTCGGTTTGCCCGAGAACCCGAAGCCCGGAAGTGACGGGCAGATCACGTGGAAGGCGTCGGATGCCTCGCCACCGTGCTCGGTCGGGTTCGTCAGCGGTTCGATGACCTTGTGGAACTCGACGATCGAGCCCGGCCAACCATGCGTGATCAGCAATGGTCGTGCCTCGGGATGCGGCGAGCGCTGATGAACGAAATGGATGTCGATGCCGTCGATCGTCGTGATGAACTGATCGAAGCGGTTCAGCAGGGCCTCGCGCTCCCGCCAGTCGTACCCATTGCCCCAGTAGTGGCACATGTCCTGGATCCACGCCAGCGGTGCACCCTGGCTCCAGTCGTCGACCGGCTCGGCCTCGGGCCACCGAGTGTCGGCCAGCCGACGACCGAGATCTTCGAGGACGTCGTCGGCAACGTCGATGCGAAACGGGCGGACGGTGGCGTCATCGGGCATGAACACCGACCATACCGTTGGTCGGCTCAGGTCAACGGCTTGGCGTACGCGGCTGAATATGAGCGCAGTTGGAAACCCAGCTTCGTGTACAGCTGGAACGCCCGCCGGGGTTCTCGGTGTCGGCCCCCAATGCCGCATCGGTCATGCCCCTGATCTTCAATTCGCGCAGGCTGCTGGCCAGCAGTGATCCGGCGATACCGCGATTGCGCCAGGCAGCGTGCGTCGAGATGTACTCGGTGTAGCCGCGCAAATAGCCCATCTCGGCGTTCTCCTCGGCGTTGATGAAGCTCTTGACCTGGCCCACAACGGTGTCGCCGACCCAGGCGATCTTCCACAGCGATTCGTCGCGCAGGGGATCGTCGAGGAACTGCTGCGCGTCCTCCTCGGTCGCCTCCGTGAAGTCCCAATCGCCGCGAAATGCCTCCCAGTGGGCATCGAAGATCGGGCGAAGCATCTCCGGTGTCACGGGCCGGACCTCGACCCCGTCGGGCAGCGGTATATCGGGGACGTTGTCGAGATTTGGTCGCACGAGCGATGCGCTGAACCGCACGGCCCGATAGCCGAAGGCCTCCAGCCACGCGGCCTCCTGCATCGCAGACAACCCCGGCCCGGGGTGCGGTGCGTACGCGCGAAATCGGGGGTTGGTGGCACCGTCGGCCATCGGTCGCATGTGCGCTTCCTGAGCCGCGACCAGCGCTCGGAACAGCGGCTCAGCCAGGTGGGCCGGACGCACCGGTGCGAAGACCACGTAGTCGCGGGAGCCGTCGTCGAGCTCGTCCCAAGTCACCCGGGCGTAGCCGACGGGCTCGCCGTCGGCGTGCTCGATCACGGCGATGTCGTTCATGGGGTCGCAGTTGGTGAGGTTGGCATAGGCGACATCCATCTGACCAGCGGTGACCATCGCTGGGTCGCCGCCGTGCTGGCGATACTCGTTGAGGATCGACGCCATGTCCGGGTGATCGGCAGGGCCTCGATACGGCCGGGCAACATATGGTGGCGGCAAGTCCATCTCCACGCCCGCCGACCGTACCCGGTGCCGGGAGTGTGGCTGCACTGAATTGGCGACGTCGAGTGGGTCGGTACGATCGAACGTCATGACGAGTCCCGAGTGTTCACATCTCGACACCATCGTGGCCGGCGCTGCACCGTCGTCGGAAGGTTGCGAGGATTGCGTGCGGATCGGTAGCAGCTGGATGCACCTTCGACGGTGCACGTCGTGCGGCCACATCGGCTGCTGCGACAGCTCACCGATGAGGCACGCGACGGCTCACTTCCACGAGGTCGGCCATCCGATCGTCCAGAGCTACGAGCCTGGCGAGGACTGGCTGTGGTGCTATGTCGACGAGGTCGGTTTCGAGATCCCGTCCATGCAATCGAGCCCGGCGCATCCGTGAACAGGTTCGACCGGGAGGCAGCGACTGCCGGTGCTACTTGGTCGTCTTGCGATGGGGGGAGGGCGAGCGTCAGCACGCCGAGACCGACGAGGATGCTGCCTTCTGCGTAGCGGCTGGCTCGAAGCCGCGTGGCGCGACCGTTGAGTCGAGCCCCCAGATGCGCGCCGACCAGCACGTACATGCTGTCGGAGCACAGTCCGAGCACGATGTGGACCACGCCGAGGGCAAGCGTCTGCGACCAGATCGCTCCGTTCCCGCGTTGGACGAACTGCGGCAGGAAGGCGAGGAAGAACAACGCAACCTTCGGGTTGAGCAGGTTGACGACGAACGCTTCAGCAAACAAGCGCTTCGGGGGTCGGGTGGCCGTCGGCGTCACCTCGTGCCGGTCACGGGCGACGCGAAGTGAGCGCACACCGAGCACGATCAGGTAGAAGCCACCGACGACCTTCACGGCGGTGAATGCGATCGACGAGGCCACCACGACGGCCGAGAGCCCGGCAACGGCGGCCAACACGTGCACCGTCGACGCGGTGTGAACGCCGAGCACTGATACGAATCCGGCGCGCCGGCCCTGCGCCCCACTGCGGGCGACGATGAACAGCACGGCCGGCCCGGGAATCACCAGCAGAGCGAGAGATGCGGCGATGAACACCGGAAGGGTGGAGAGCGATGGCACGAGCCAGACAATATGCGCCATTCACGACGCCTGGCGTCGTGAATTTGACCAGTCGTCTGGTCGGTTCGAGTCAGCTGGCCAAGCCGAGCAACACGGGCAGGGCGGTGCGCGTTGCCGCCGGCCTTACCCAGGTCGCGGCCAAGGCGCCCATCTCCACGATCGCCTCGTCGAGGCAGCGCATGAACAGGTGCCGTGAGTCGACCGCAGCGGCGACCGTGGTGATGCCCAGGTGAACCGTGTTGTCGTAGCTGAACAAGGTGATGTTGAGGGCAGCTCCGGCCGGTGGGCCGAACGCGTAGAACTCCTGCACCTGCTCGCCGGCCAGGTACAACGGGCATGGCGGGCCGGCGACATTGGAAGCCAGGACGTCGACGCCCTTCATCATCCCACCGATGACTCGTCGCGAGATCGGTACGCCGAGGCGCTGGATGGCGGCTGACACGGAGTTGACCCAGCGCAGCGCCGGCTCCTGCCGCACTGCGGCGAGGTGCTTGCTGACACGTTGAAGGCGTCCCTCGGTGGTGTCGTCGCC
>JAYVOI010000097.1:0-5667 GCA_043758005.1 Ilumatobacteraceae bacterium | reverse complement strand
TGGGTTCGCTCGACTTCCAGAAGGTCGTCGACGATGTCGCGGCCGCAGGCGCGGCCGCTCGTGAGGCCGGCAAGGTCGGCGTCGTCGGCTACTGCTTCGGTGGGCGCGTCACGGCAGCATGTGCGATCCAGTTGCCCGGCGTGTTCGACGCGGCGGCGTCGTACTACGGCGGCGGCATCGTCGGCCTCATCGATCAGACCCCGATCGTCCCGATGATCATGCACTTCGGCGAGCGCGACCATGCCATCCCGCTGGATGACGTCAACAAGGTCATCGCCGCCTGGCCGGACGCGACCGTCTACGTCTACGACGCCGAACACGGCTTCAACTGCGACCACCGCGGCTCGTTCAGCGCCGTACCCGCAGCGATCGCCCAAGCGCGAACCTTCCGCTTCTTCGACGAGCAGTTGGGCTGACCGCATCCGGGTCACCCGCAACTTTGTCGCTGGGAGGTCGCTGAGCGACCTGGGAGCGACGAAGTTGCGGGTGACGACGGGCTGTCGGATCCGGGGTGAGCGGTGGCCGGAGGAGGCTGCCGGGACAAGGAGTCATGAGATGACGAAGTATTTGATCTCGTTCGATGATGGTGCGATGACCTTCCCGGAGGAGGAGCTGCCCGACGTGGCCGAGGCAGCGCATGCCGTCGTCCAAGAGGCCAAGGACGCCGGCGTGTGGGTCTTCGGTGGCGGGGTGAACTACGATGAGGACACGAGCGTGGTGGCCACCGACGGCACGACCATGCACGGCCCGCACCCGGAGGGCAGGGAGCGCATCGGCGGAGTCACGATCGTCGAGGTGCCCTCACGCCAGGAGGCGCTGGAATGGGCTGCCAAGATCGCCGTCGCCTGCCGCTGTGCGCAAGAGATCCGCGAGTTCATGTACGACCCGGCCAGCTGATCGAAGGCCCACCACGCGACCAGTTCAACCATCCGACGAGGCGGTTGTCGATCCACGGAAGCTACGAGGCAGTCACTGCCTCGGCTGGAGCCGAGGCGTCGCGCAGGCGCCACGACGTACCCGACAGCAGCGCGCCGCAGCCGATCAGCGCCAGCATCATCGCGGCGCAACTGGTGTAGGCGACAGTGCGACCGAAGTGCTCGTAGATCTGGCCAATTGCGGTCGCCGCCACCCCGGCGGTCAGCGTCTCCACGCCACCGAGCAAACCCTGGCCACTTGCCTGGCGCTCGACGGGAACCACGAGCCCGACCGCAACGCCACAGCTGCTCACGGTGAAGCCGTCGTTGGTCGCATGCACCAGCGAGATCGCCAACATGATGCCGCCCGACGGTGCGTGGCCGTAGGCGAACATCGCCCCGGCGCCGACCAACAATCCGACCGTTCCGAGCCGGAATGGTCCGACCGATTGGGCGAGGCGTCCGCCGATCGAGGCGAACAGCACCATCGGCACGGCGAACAACGTGATGCCGAGGTTGGCGATCAGGTCGCTGGCGTGCAGGTCGTCGAGCACCAAGGCCCACAGCGCGTCGAAGGTGCCGATCATCATGAACACCGCCGCGCCCATCGACAGCGCGGCGAGGTACGGCCGGATTCGGAGGAGGTCGAACGCGAACCTCGGTGGCACCTCGGCATCGGAATCGGTCTCGGCCACACGGGTGCGGGCGATCAGCGGATACATCGCCACCGTCAACGCGGCGATCAACAGGAACGGCGCGGCAATCCCGAACGGGCCGACCAGCACCGCCGAGATGGCCGGGCCGGCGGCAAACCCGCCGACGTCCGCAGCAAGCATGCGCCCGAGGTTCTGACCGAGGTGATCCGGATCAGCCAGGATCACGATGCGCCGCGAAGCGGGGTACGCCAAACCGACACCAACACCCATCACGAACCGCGAGACCAACAAGACGACGAAGGTGCTGCCGTAGGCCATGCCCAGCAAGCCGGCGACGTTGAACACCATGCCGAGCACGATCATCACCCGGGCGTGGCCGCGATCGGCGAGCGGAGCGATCGTGACCTGGGCGAGGAACGCCGACAGGAAGCCCATCGCCACGATCAGACCGAGGGCTCCCTCGCCGATGCCGTACTGGTCTCGGAACTCGTCGAGCACAGTGAACATCACGCCGTATCCAGAGGCGAACAGCGCCGTCAGCGCGCCGAAGACGACGACGACGGAGCGAGTGCGCACTCGGCCAGTATTACCGAGCGGTTGCCGGTCCTGCGGGGTGATTGTTGCCACGAGGATTGACCGATGTCCGACTTTTCCCCATTATTCGGAATATGTCGGACATAGACGCTGAAACGCCACCGTATGAGCTCGGCTACGACCTCGACGAGACGATCGTTGCCGACTCCCCCGCTCGCTTGAAGGCGCTCGGCAACCCCTTGCGGGCGCTGATCCTCGACCTGGTGCTGGAACGGGCGATGACCGTGACCGAGCTCGCTGCGAGGGTTCGCAAGCCGCGCGGCACCGTCGCCCACCACGTCGACGTGCTGACCGACGTCGGGCTGTTGAAGGTCACCGGAACCCGCCGCGTGCGAGCGATCGAGGAGCGCTTCTACGGCCGGACCGCCCACACGATCATGTTTCCCGACGAGGCGATGGACGGTGACCTCCCGTTCATCGCCGATGCACGTGCCCAGGCCGACCTCTCCGCGGTCTCCGACGACGCCGGTGGTTTCACCTTGCGGCATGCCCGCATCCCTGCCGAGCGCGCCAAGGAGTTCACCGAGCGAGTCCTGGCCCTGGCCAACGAGTTCACCCGCCTGCCACGCGGTGGAACACGGGAGTACGCGTTCCTGGCCGGCGTGTTCCCCACCATCCGACCGGTCGCACCGGAGGATCCAGCATGACCACCACAACCACCAAGAAGCGTCTTGGCTCGAGCTATCGCAAGCTGTTCATCTCCACGACCATCTCCAACATCGGCGACGGCATGTCGTTGATCGCCTATCCATGGTTGGCCTCCGCGCTCACGCGCAACCCGCTCCTCATCGCCGGGGTGGCGTTGGTGCAGCGACTGCCGTGGCTGATCTTCACGCTGCCCGCCGGAGTGATCACCGATCGGGTCGACCGAAAGCGGGCAATGGTCGTCGCCGACTTCGCCCGCTTCGGGCTCACCCTGGTCGTCGCGCTCGCCGTCCTCAGCCGCCAGGGAACCCTGCCGGGCGCAGACGAGTTGTCGAAGGTCACAGGCACGTCCACCGGGCTCTACATCTTGTTGCTGGTGGCCACACTGCTGCTCGGCACTGGCGAGGTGTTGCGTGACAACTGCGGGCAGACGTTCATGCCCTCGATCGTCGAGGTCGATCAGTTGGAGAAGGCCAACGGTCGCATGTGGAGTGCGGAAGGCATCGCCAACACCTTCATCGGTCCTCCCCTCGGCTCCTTGCTGCTGATCGCCGCGTTCTCACTGCCCTTCTTCGTCGACGCCGCGTCGTTCTTCGCCGCCGCTGCGTTGGTGTGGTCGATCCCCGGCAGCTTCCGCGCCGAGCGTCCCGACGATCACGTCGAGCGACCGTGGAAGGTCGAAATGGCCGAAGGCTTCCGCTGGTTGTGGTCGAACGAGTTGTTGAGATCGATGGCGATCATCCTCGGATTGATGAACCTGGCATCGGCACTCAGCGGCTCGGTGCTCGTGCTCTTCGCCCAGGAGATCCTCGACGTCGGGCCGTTCGTGTTCACCATCATGGGCTTCGGCTTCGCCGCAGGCGGGGCGGTCGGCGCCAACCTGGCGCCGCGGCTGTCGAAGCGATTCGGCAGTGGCACGTGCCTCGCGGCCGTGCTGGCCACGAGTGCGGCGGGGTCGTTCGTCGTCGGCCTGTCGTCGTGGTGGCCGCTCGTGATGGTGGTCTTCGGATTCGTGGCAACCGTCGGCGCGACCTGGAACGTGATCACCGTCAGTTTGCGTCAGTCGATCATCCCGCCGCACCTTCTCGGCCGCGTCAACAGCGTCTACCGCTTCTTCGCCTGGGGATGATGCCGATCGGAGCAGCCCTCGGTGGTGTGACCGTCACCGTCGTCAGCCACCTCGCCAATCGCAGGATCGCGCTGCGCTCGGCGTTCTTCGTCGACGCGGCGATCTACCTGTGCCTGTTCATCATCGGTCGCAGCAAGCTGACCACCGCCAAGCTCGAAGCGGCCAGAACGGCGGTGCCTGCATAAGCTCGCCACGACACATCAGCACCAAAGGGGACAGCAACATGCCGCTCGGCGAATCACTCAGCGAACAATCGATCCTTGCCGAGAAGGCCAAAGCGCTCGTTCCCCTTCTCGACGCCGAGGCCGAGTTCGCCGACACCGAAGGCGAGCTGTCACCGACGGCCGTCGCTGCGCTGCACCGCGACGGGCTGTTGAAGATGTGGGTTCCCGAGAAGCTCGGTGGGGCCGAGCTCGACCCGGTGCACTCGCTCGAGGTGCTCGAGAACCTGTCGTATGCCGACGCCTCGGCCGGCTGGGTGACCATGGCTGCCAACCTGTCGATCGGCACGGCAGGCGCCTACCTGTCGGATCACGCTGTCGCCGAACTGTGGGCCGACGGCAAGCAACCGGTGATCGCCGGTCAGGGCACGCGCCCCGGCACTGCCACCATGGTCGACGGCGGGCTGTCGCTGAGCGGATCGTGGAGCTTCGGGTCGGGCCTGAAGCACTCGACGCATGTGCACTCGTTGGGCATCATCCAAGAGACCGGCGAGCCGCGGATCTTCGTCACGCCGATCGACGCCGTCACCCTCATCGACAACTGGGACGTGATGGGCCTGCGCGGCACCGGCAGCATCGACTACACGATGGACAACGTGTTCGTGCCCGACGGTTGGAGCCACTTCGCCGTCACCACCACACCCGAGCGCGGCGGCAGCCTCTACGGCCTCGGCATCATCGGCTTCGCCGTCACCTGCCACAGCGGTTGGGCGATGGGCGTCGGCCGGCGCCTGCTCGACGAGCTGGCCGGACTGGTGCAGGGCAAGGCCGGGCGACCCGGAGCGCAGGCCGACAGCAGCGCGTTCCAACTCGGCTATGCCGAGGCCGAGGCCAAGTTCCGCGCGGCGAGGGCTCTGGTGATCGAGTCGTTCACCGATCTCACCACGAGCCTCTACGCCGGCGATGGGATCTCGGTGCGCCAGCACACCATGATCCGCCTGGGGCTCGCCCACATCACCAAGACGCTGCACGAGATCGCCGGCTTCGTCTACCTGTCGGGCGGCACCACGGCCCTACGCCACGGCACGATCCAGCGGTTCTACCGCGACGTGCACGCTGGCACCCAACACGTCACCTCCGGCCCAGCCATCTGGCAGACGTGTGGCCGCGAGTTGATGGGCGTTGCCGAGGGCAAGCAGTGGCAGTTCCTCGACCTCGTCGATCCCCACTGACCCGCATCGGCGCCGGTCGGGCGCCGTTCCGCGTCCACCCCCACGACTTGGTTGGGCGCGATTTCGGTACTCCCGGTACTCACACCTCGCCCAAGCAGGCTTACCGGGTTCGATTCCGGTACTGGAAGTACCGCCATCGCGCCCAACGAGTGCGCGGCTGGCTCCCCGAAGAGCACGCTTCGAACCGGCGATCTGGGCGCCAAGCTCGTCCACGGGCGCCGCAGCTCATCGAGATTCGTGGCGCCCAGATCCGCAACGCGCCCGGAAACGGGGTGTGTGATGGGCAAGGTGCTCGCCGGATGAGACAGCCTCAGGCGTCGCGGAGGTCGAACACCA
>JAYVOI010000096.1:0-5667 GCA_043758005.1 Ilumatobacteraceae bacterium | reverse complement strand
AGATCGGCCAGCAGGTCGAACAGACCTCGCGCCGCGGCGGGGGTGAGCCCGAACAGGACGACCTCGGGAAAGTCGAACGCCTGCGGGAACCCGATCGTGTAGACGTACCCGGCGACGGGCGGATCGAGTTCGGGTCGCGCCGCAACCGGCTCGATCGCCCAGCCGTGCTCCTCGATCATCCACTCGATCTTCTCGGCGTGGGGGATGTGGAAATCGGGCAGGTCGGTCATCCGTGGCTCCTCGTTGCTCAGATGACGACGAGTTCAATCGTCGGGTCGAGTCGGCTGATATCCGTCGGATCCGACGTGACGACCCGTTGCGCGCCACGCCTGGCGCAGATGACCACATGTGCATCGACGACGTCGGCCGTGCCACTGGCAGCCAGCAAACGCCCGACGTGCACCGCATCAACTCGGTCGAGAGATACGACGTCTGTCGTCGGCTGGCGCACGAGCCTCGAGAGGCGCACCTGGCGCTCGGGCCGGCGAATGGCTTGGGCGAGCGCTGACGCCGGGATGGTCACGCGACCCTTCGTTTCTGCTGCCCGGGCCAGCAGCACGAGGACGCGACGGTCGGCTCGATCAACGGCGATCAATGCGCCGCCGTCGAGTGTGATTCCACTCATCAGGCCGCCGATCGACGACGGCGCTTGGGGACACCCAGCACTCCGTCGGCCCATGCCTTCTCGTCGGCCGACAATGGGCCGCCGGTCTCCTCCAGCGCCTGGGCCAGCATGGCGCCCCAGCCGGCGACATCATCGAGGGCGACGCCGACTGCGTGCTGGACGAATCCGGAGATGGTTGCGGCGTTTCCGGCGTCGACCAGAGCACGAATCTGTTCGACCTGTTCGGTGTCGAGCGTGACGGTGATCTTCTTGGACGCCATACCACCTACCATACTCCGCCGGTCGACGGATCGCTCCTCACAACAGTGACTCGCTGTCGAGGTCGAGGACGTGCTGGGCATGACGGGTCACCATTGCGGCGAACATCGCCTCGCTCCGTTCACTGGTGCCCACGATCTGCGAAGCGATCACGCTCATCACCACTCCGGCATAGGCATCGCGCCGGTACTGCGACCACATGTCGTCGGCATCGACGGCGACGCCGTAGCCGTCCAACGCCTGGCAGTACTGGTCGACCAGATCTCGTTCGATCTCGCGTCGCTGGCCCGGCTGCACACCGCCGCCGAGGAAGTAGCTGACGTCGGTGATGCCCAGGCCATGACCGGGGGTCTGCCAATCGACCGCAGCGATCGGCGCACCGCCCGACGGCCCGGCGAACATCAAGTTGTCGAGCCGGTAGTCGCCGTGTGTGACGGTGTTCGCCCGACCCCGACCGTCGACCCAGCCAGCGATTCGTTGACCGAAGCGATCGATCACGCCGGCGGCCTCGCTCGACAAGTAGCTGCCGAACGTCGCCATGAACCCGGGCAGGAACATGCCCCACAACATCGCCAACTGCTGCGAATCATCCGGGCTTCGTCGGCTCAGCCATTCGATGTCGGCGAGCAGCGGATCGCCCCATCGCGGCCCGTGCAGCCTGGCCAGCTCGAGCACTGCGGTGCGGGCCTGATCACGATCGCAACCGACGATCTGATCGCCCTGCACCGCCGGCGCCAAATCCTCCATCAGCAGCACGAAGTCGCCGGTGTCGGCATGCCATTCGGCGTGGTGACACCGGGCGACCCGGATCTCGACCGTTGGCGCGATCTCGAGGTAGAAGCACACCTCGCGCTCGTAGTTCCGCAAGGCGATGCCAGTAGCGCGGCTGGTCGGGTGGGGCGATGGCAGCTTGGCGATCAGCGACGAGGGAACGGAGCCGTCGGAGTGCAGTTGCATTCGGATGTTCATGCCGACCAGGCCATCGCCGATGCGGCTGGTCTCACCGATCCGCACCTCGGTGCCGAACACGTCGCTCAACCACGTATCGGTCAGCCCCTCTGGTGTCATCGACTCGAAGGTAGCCTCCGGAGCTGATGGCCACCGATCCCGCCGAAGTGCCCAGCGGGCGCGGACCGACGTACCGCTTCCTGATCTCGCCGAAGTGGATCGGCTTTCACCTCCTCGTGATCGTGCTGGTGGTCACCATGGTCAACCTCGCCTTCTGGCAACTGCGCCGGCTCGACGAGCGGCGCCAGTTCAACTCCGAGGTTCGCGCCAACGCCAACCAACCGATCGCAGCGTTCGACGATCTGGCACCGCTCACCAACCCCTCGACACTCGAGTGGCGGCGAGTGCGAATCACCGGCACGTACCTCCCTGGTCACCAGTTCCTGGTCGTGAACCGATCACAGAACGGCAACACGGGACGCAACGTCGTCGACGCGTTGCAGCTACCGGACGGATCGTTGCTGTTGGTCAACCGCGGCTTCGTCAGCCTCACCGACGCGGCCCCGCCGGTTCCGAGCGGATCGGTCGAGATCGTCGGTCGGCTGCGCGAGAGCGAACACCGCGCGATCGGTCAGACCGCCGATCAGGGTGCGGACGTACTGACGGAGATCCGCCGAATCGACATCGGGGTGCTGTCGGAGCAGTTCGGTGCCCCCGTCCTGCCGATGTACGTCGAACAGCTCGAGTCCTCACCTGCCGACTCGGTCACGTTGCAGCCGATCGTCGCGCCGACGCTGGACGAGGGGCCACACCTGTCGTACACGATCCAGTGGCTCATCTTCAGTGCCTGCGTGATCGCCGGGTGGGTGCTGGCCGTGCGGCGCTCGATCGCGACGCGGTCCGGCAAGGTCGCGAATAAGCGGCGGTCCTCCTACATCCCCATCGCCGACGACGAGTCCGTGAGCTGATCCGCCGGTGAGAGCCGCACGTCATCTGATCCTTGCCGGCGTCATCCTGGCGGCGCTGACGGCGTGTGCGAGCGGGTCGAACGATTCTGGGGGAACCACGACGCAGGCGAGCGAACCCGAGACGCCGGCGGCGCAGACAACCACTCCGGCTCGGACGACCACGTCACCGCCGACCACCGAGCCGGCAACGACCACCACCACATCGGCGCCGGCGACGACCACGACGACGACGACTCCCACAACTGCCCCATCGTCGACCGCGGCCCCACAACCGCCCGAGACGGTTGCACCGTTCCCGCCCCCGACCTGGCCGCCGTACGAACCGCTGCCGGGCGTGCCCGGTGTCGCCGCGCTGACCAACGCCGCGCGACCAGACCTGGAGAACGTGCCGGCGCTCGCCGTGAAGGTCGACAACCATCCCGGAGCCCGTCCGCAGTGGTCACTGTCGCTGGCAGATGTGATCTTCGAGGAGAACGTCGAGTCACTCACACGCTTCATCGCCATCTTCCATTCGCACCTCCCCAGCGTGATCGGCCCGATCCGCTCGGCGCGCACCAGCGACATGAACATCCTCGCCGCGTTCAACCGGCCGGTGCTCGCCTGGTCAGGCGGCAACAAGAACGTCACGGCCGTGGTCCGATCGGCCGCCCAGTCGGGGATCCTGTTGAACGTCAGCGCGCTGGCGATCGGTCGCTGCTACCGACGTGCGGCGGGCAAGAAGGCCCCGCACAACCTGGTTGTCGACCCTCCGTGCGCGCTCGCCGCGGCACCCTCGGCCGGCCCGGCCAGAGCACCGTGGGCGTTCGACGACACGTACATGCCCCATGGCGAAGGCGACGGCGCGTTCGAGATTCGCATGGACGGCGTCGACGTTGTCTGGGTTTGGGATGCGGCGTCCGGCCGATACTTGCGCCTTCAGGACGACCGGCCGCACGTCGCCATCGACGGCACGCAGATCGCGGCAACGAACGTGGTGATCCTGTACGTCGCGTACCTGCCGAGCCCGGCGGATGTGCGCAGCCCGGAGGCACAGACGCTCGGCACCGGCCAGCTCGTGGTGCACCGCAATGGTGTCGCCACGGCCGGCACATGGTCGCGGGGAACGGCAACGGACCCATTCGTCTTCACTGACACCGCCGGAGCGCCGATACCGCTCGCCGGCGGAACGACTTTCGTCGAGCTCGTCAGGGCGTAGCTGTGCCTTCGTGTTCGAGCACGGCCATCCGCCTGAACTGCTCGACAACGTTCGGCGACTTGTATGCCGGGTCGAGGTGGCGATACACGGTGTCGACGTTGACGGCGATGCGACCGAACTCGCCGAGCGCTCCGAAATCGGGGCGCGCCTTGATCTCCGCAGCGATCGCGCGCGTGGCCTCCCAGGCGTCGACCCCCGACGCGTGCAGCCGTCCGGCGGCCAGGTCGACGAACGACAGGTAGTCGCGAACCGAGGCAATACCCGCCTTGTCGGTGAGCGGCCCATGCCCCGGAACGACGACATCGACGTCCATCCCCAGCATCAGGTCGCAGGCCGCGATCCAGTTGCTCAACGGCCCCGCCCACACGATCGGCGTGCCGCCGATGAACAAGATGTCGCCGGTGAAGATGGTCCTGGAGTCGGCAACGTAGGCCAGCGTGTCGCCGTTGGTGTGCGCAGGACCCACCTCGATCAGCTCCACCGTGCGTCCGCCGACATCGAGTTCCAGACGCCCGTCGAACGTGCGGTCGGGTAGGCGGAGCTCGATCCCGTCGAAGTCGAAGGCTCCGAAGTAGCTGCGGAACAGGTCGCCCACATCGCCCGGGGCGTTGTTGAGGCCCGCCAGCAGCGCGGGCGGCACCTCGGCCATCTCGTGAGCGGTCGCCGAACTGGAGATGATCTCGCTGTCGTCGAGCAGGATGTTGCCGAAGCAGTGATCGCCGTTGGCGTGGGTGTTGACGACCTGTGCGATCGGCGCGGCCAGCGTGATCGACGACATCGAGTCGAGCATCCGCTGGGTCAACGTCAGATCGAACAGCGTGTCGACGAGCAGTGAGACACCGTCACCCACGACGAGGCCGGCATTGCTCCACCCCCAACTGCCATCGCCTTGCAGGTACGCGTGGCAACCGTCGGCAATTTCTTGGAGTCCGCTGGCTGCGTGCTGTGGCATGTGCCAGTCATATCACCGCCGCGATGCGGCATCGGGGCAAAGACGGGGCAGCCGAGCCTTCCTGTGGCGCTTACAGTGACCTCATGCGTCAATTGAACGGTATCGATGCGAGCTTCTTGAACATGGAGACCGGCAGCGCCTTTGGTCATGTCGCCTCACTCAACATCTACGACCCCACCGGCGCGCCCGGGGGTGCCGGGCTCGAGGCGACCAAGCAGACCATCCTCGAACGCATCGATCAGCTCGCTCCGTTCCGCCGGCGTTTGATCGAGGTGCCGCTCGGTCTCGATCTGCCCTACTGGCTCGAGGACCCCAACTTCGACATCGACTTCCACGTCCGCCACCATGCGGTCCCACCGCCCGGAACGCCCGAGCAGTTGGGCGAGGCGATCAGCAGGATCGTCGCCAGACCGCTCGACAGGTCTCGACCGTTGTGGGAGCTCTACGTGATCGAAGGGCTGGAGAACGGGACGCGAATCGCCCAGCTGATGAAGATCCATCACGCTGCGATCGACGGCGCCTCGGGCGCGCTGATGCTGTCGGCGATCCTCGATGTCGACCCCAACTTCCGTCCTGTCGCCGGGCCGGCGCCGTGGGAGCCCGAGGCGATACCGAGCGACGAAGAGATGCTGCGCATCACCATGGGCGAGTACTTGCGGCGCCCCGAGAAGATGATCCGGCTCGGGGTTCGCACGGTGCGTGATCTCGCCAAGGCCAGCCG
>JAYVOI010000095.1:0-5677 GCA_043758005.1 Ilumatobacteraceae bacterium | reverse complement strand
ATCCGACGCCGTCGACTCGGCATGAGCGGCCGAACCGCCACAATCAGCACCGCGATCGCGAACATGTACAGCAGTTGGTGAGCGAGCAACAAGGGCAGCCGCAGCGCGTGCATCGCCGCGATGAACAGCGGGTAGCCGGGCTGCTTGATGACGGCGTGCGCCTCCCACGGCCCCAACCACTTGCCGACGCTGATCCATGACGCACGTTCGACGAACCACTGATCGTCGATCGTCAGTGAACCGTACGCAGTCAGCCGCTGGCCTCCGACCAACCACAGCTTGGCCACGACCATCGCCGCCCACGGCGCCGCAGAGATCGTGGCCCGTCGCACCCCGGTCCACAAGCGTGCGGTTTCGTGCTCGACCATGGGCCGCGACCATAGACCGAACCCTGCGATCGACTCACGGGTGACGCGACGGCTACGTTCCACGACGTGCCCCATGGTCTGCCCCTCCTTCCCACAACGGTGGTCGGCAGTTACGCCCATCCGTCGTGGTTCTATGCAGCGAAAGAACTGATGGAGGCCGGCCGCTTCGGGCCCGTCGACGTCGAGGAGACCTTCGACGACGCCGTCGACCGAGCCATCCTCGATCAGGAGGAAGCCGGGCTCGACGTGATCAGTGACGGCGAGATGCGCAGAGCGAGTTTCGTCTGGGCGTTCGCGTCGCGAATGACGGGGCTTCGCGACGGCGGAGCACCGCGCAAGATGGGCCCGATGTCGCTCGACATGCGCAACGTGCAGGAGACCACCGGGCCGGTGGGCGTGCCCAACGGGATGGGCGCTGTCGAGGAGTTCGCCTATGCATCGGCACGCACGACCAAGCCGATCAAGATCCCGCTTCCGGGCCCATTCGCACTGACGACCTTCATCCGGCCCGTCGACTTCTACACCGACCGCACACACCTCGCCGAAGCGTTCGTGCCCGCGTTGAACCACGAGATCCGCCAACTGGCTGCGGCCGGCTGCAAGTGGATCCAGCTCGACGAGCCGGCCACGCCCGGCTACGCGGCCAACGACCCGCACACGCCCGCCGACATCGCCAGACTCTTCAATGCCTGCATCGAGGGCGTGACCGGTGTGCACTTCAGCCTGCACATCTGTTTCGGTTCGTTCCGCAAGTTGCCGTACGCCAAGAAGACGTATGCCAGCTACTTCCCCGACCTGCTCGAGGCCAAGGCCGATCAATTCGTGCTCGAGTACGGCACTCGGGAGATGTCGGAGATCGAGCAATGGATGAAGTGGGCACCGGATCGCGAGCTCGGTGCCGGAATCATCGACATTCGCACCCACTACTGCGAGACGCCCGACGATGTCGCCGAGCGGGTGCGCAAGTGCCTCGACCACGTGCCTGCCGACATGTTGTTCCTCACGACCGACTGCGGGCTGCGGTACGTGCATCGCACGCTGGCCCGCCAGAAGATCACCAACCTCGTCGCCGGCGTGCGGCAGGTCCGCGAGACGTTGTGAGCCACGCGTCATGAGTGGTGCAGCGCCAGGCAAGATCCTCATCGATTGCGACCCGGGCATCGACGATGCGATGGCCATCTTCTACGCGCTCGAGTCGCCGGAGCTCGAGGTGATCGGACTGACGACGGTCTTCGGCAACGCTCACGCCTCGGTGTGCACGACGAACGCGCTGAAGTTGCTGGAGATCGCCGACCGAACCGACATCCCGGTGGCGTCGGGCGCCGAGAGCCCGTTGGCCATGCCGTACCGCGGGCCGGTTGCATTCGTGCACGGGTCCGACGGGCAGGGCAACGTGTTCCTGCCGCCACCGAGCACGGCACCGCTCCCGATCGACGCGGCGCACTTCATCGTCAGATCCGTGCTCGACGCGCCGGGTCAGATCACCATCGTCGCCCTTGGCCCGCTGACCAACATCGCCCTCGCCCTCCAACTCGAGCCGTCCCTCGGCCGGCACCTGGCCGGGATCGTGCTGATGGGTGGCAATGCCTTCGTCGGCGGCAACGCGAGCCCGGCGGCGGAGGCCAACATCCTCAACGATCCCGAGGCCGCCGACATCGCGTTCGGCATCGACTGCCCCATCACGATGGCCGGGCTCGACGTGACCGAGCAGACGATCATGACGGCGGCCGACCTCGCCAAGATCGCCCATTTCGACAATCCACGAGCCCGCCACCTGGGCGCGATCGTGCCGTTCTACCACGCGTTCTATCGACAGCGACTGGGCCTCGATGGCATCTGCGTGCACGACTCGAGCACCATCAGCTACTTGCTCGCACCCCAGCTGTACACGTGGGTCGAGTTCCCCGTTCGGGTCGACACCGGCGACAGCGTGTGCCGCGGCAAGACCCAGACGGCCGTGCACCTCAGCGATCACGAGACAGCGTGGAACGGGCGGCGGGCCGTGCGAATCCTCACCGGGGTCGACAGCCGAGCGGTCGTCGACCTCGAGTTGGAGCGACTGGCCAGATGACCGACATGCAGAGGGGAAGACCATGCCACTTGATCCACAGGTAGCCGCGCTGTTGCAGCAAATCGCGGCACTCGGGGCGCCAAAGCTTCCGACGCTTTCGCCAACCGAGGCGCGAAAGCAGACCGAGCTGATGTTGCCTTTGGCAGGAGACCCGATCGCCGTCGGCTCCGTTCGAGACATCACCATCCCTGTCGACGGCGCAGCGATCGGGGCGCGTGTGTACACGCCCGAAGGCGAAGGCCCGCATCCCGTGGTGGTCTACTTCCACGGTGGTGGATGGGTGATCTGCAACCTCGACACCCACGACAACGTCGCCCGAGCGATCTGCCGCGATGCCGATGCCGTCGTGGTGTCGGTCGACTATCGCATGGGTCCCGAGCATCGCTTCCCCACCGCTGCCCACGATTGCTTCGCTGCAACCAGATGGGTGGCCGAGACCGCGTCCTCGCTGGGCGCCGATGCCACTCGACTTGCGGTCTGCGGCGACAGCGCCGGTGGCAACCTCAGCGCGGTGGTGTCGCAGATGGCGCGCGACCGGGGTGGACCCGTGATCAGCTATGCCGCCTTGATCTACCCCGCGGTCAACATGACCGCCAAGGGCGGCTCACTCGACGAGAACGCAACCGGCTACTTCCTCGAGACCGAGGAGATGGAGTGGTTCATGAGCCACTACCTCACCGAGGACGAGCGCTCCGATGTGCTGGCGTCGCCGCTGCTGAACGAGAACCTGGCGAACCTGCCGCCGTGCTACATCGCCACCTGTGAGTACGACCCGCTGCGAGACGAGGGCGAGGCCTATGCCGACGCCTTGCGGGCCAACGGCGTCCCGGTCGCGGCCAAGCGCTACGACGGCCTGATCCATGCCGCCGTCAACATGACCGGCGTGCTCGACGGTGGCCGCCAACTCGTCGCCGACGTCAGCGCGCACCTGCACGCGGCATTGCACCCCTAGGACCGAGGCAACTCGATCGTCACGTCGGTGATCAATTGCAGTTGGCGGATCATCGCCCGCGCCGAAAGCCGGAACGGGTGCGTGGGGCCGATGATCGGGTCGATGGCGACCGCCGCAAGGCAGCGGCCGTACTGCAGCACCTCGAACCAGTCGACGACCTCGAGGTTGACCGACGCCGACCGGCGATAGGTGTCGACGAACCGTCGCGCCAACGCTCCGGTGACGGCTCGCAACGCGGGCTCGGCCAACCGTGGGACCGAGATCGGTGCGCAATGCAGCAGCGCAGCCGTGAAGCCCAGGTCGTACTCCCGCCGGCACAGATTGCCGTTGGTCCAATCGAGCACGCTGAACGATTCGTCGTCGTTGACCAACATGTTGAACGGATGGATGTCGCCGTGGCACACGACAGCGGGGGTCATGGGCGGGCGACGATCCTGCAGCCACTTCAGCAGGGCCTCGAAGCCTGTCGCCGGTGATCGCAGTGCGTCGCGAATCTCGGCGAGGCGAGCCTCGACCCCCAACAAGCCGACGTCGATCCCGGCGGACGCCAGCCGATCGGCGATCGGCTGCGCATCGAGTGCATGCAGCTGCAGCGTTGCCGTGGCCAACAGACGGGCGACCCTTCGAATCGTCTTCGGCAGGCGGAGGAGCGCCCCACCGATCCCCAAACCAGTCAGCAGCAGCACTCCATCGACACGCTCCATCACCATGAACGCCCCGCCGAGCGCGTCGTCGAGACCATCCAGCACGACCCGAGGCGTGGGATACCCCTGGTCGGCCACGCCACGCTGCACGATGGTCTCTCGCGCACCGATGTCGGGGCTCGGCATGACGCGCAACACCAGCGGCCCATGCATGTCTGCCGGAGGATCGCTCAACTCGAAGCCGTAGATCGCTGCCCAGAACCCACCGGTGATCGGGATCGGGGGCTGCGCGAAGGTCTGCGGCGACCCGGCGAACGCCGAGAGAACCCGCAGCAACGACGCGTCGATCATCGGGTCACTATGGCACTTCAGCTAGAACGAGCGAGATGAAATCCCACATCGAGCTGCGCAGCGACAACGCCGCCGGCGTCGCCCCGGAGATCATGGCCGCGCTGAACTCCGCGAACACGGGCTCGGCGTTGGCGTACGGAGGCGACAATTGGACTGAGCTGTTGCGCGACGTGGTGCGCGAGGTGTTCGAACATCCGCACGCCGAGGTGTTCCCAGTGATCAGCGGCACCGCCGCCAACTCCATCGGGCTCGCCGCCCTGTGCCCGCCGTGGGGATCGGTCCTGTGCCATGAGACGGCACACATCTTGCAAAGCGAGTGCGGTGCCACGTCGATGTTCGGCGGTGGCGCTGTCGTTCGCGGCGTTGCCGGCGACGAGTTTCGGGTGAACCCGACCACGCTTCGGCAGGCGTTCGAAGCGACGCGGTGGGGCGACCCTCACCACTCCCAGCCGTCGGTGCTGTCGCTGACGAACCCGACCGACCGCGGCACCGTGTACACCGCGGCACAGATCGGTGACCTCGTGGCCGTCGCCGGCGAACGCGGCCTGCGCGCTCATCTCGATGGTGCGCGCGTCGCCAATGCGCTGGCCGCGCTTGGCTGCGCTCCGGCAGATCTCACGTGGAGAGCCGGCATCGACGTGCTCACCCTCGGGGCGACCAAGAACGGCGTCTTGAGCACCGATGCGATCGTCTCGTTCGATCCCGCCATCTCCGAGCAGTTGGTCTACCGCGTCAAGCGGGCGGGGCACGTCGCCTCGAAGATGCGATTCCAGTCGGTGCAACTGACGGCCTACCTGACGAACGGTCTGTGGCTGGACCTGGCGAGGCGCTCGAACGCGGCGATGGCTCGGCTGTCCGCAGGGCTACGATCCCTCGACGTCGAGTTCCTCAACGAACCCGACGTCAACATGCTCTTCGCTCGCCTCGACCCGGCGGCCGTTGATCGCATGGCCGAGTCTGGTCTGCTCTTCTACCGCCAGACGACCGACACCGTGCGTCTCGTCACCAGCTTCCAGACGACCGACGAGGAGATCGACGAGGCACTCGTGCGCATCAAAGGCGCCCTCGCCGCGTAGCTCGAATCTCCTGTGGGGGTCTGGCCGGCGAGGCCGACCATGCAGGATCACGCCGACGCGGCCCGCTGCTCCCGCCTTCGGACCGCGGCCGATTCACTGATCCACACCGCAAGCAGGACCAGGCCACCGCCGACAGCGTCGCGCACGTGCAGGTGCTCGCCGACGACGAGCCACGAGAAGATCACACCGAACATCGGAGTCAGGAACAGCGTGAC
>JAYVOI010000094.1:0-5721 GCA_043758005.1 Ilumatobacteraceae bacterium | reverse complement strand
CGGTGACCGTTCGGCTGCTCGACCCCCCGTTGCATGAGTTCCTGCCGTCGATCGAAGAGTTGAGGATCAAGCAGGCGTCCGAGGGGTTGTCGGTACGTGAGGGCAAAGAGCTCAGCGCGGCCGAGGACTGGGCCGAGCACAACCCGATGCTGGGCACTCGTGGCGTGCGACTCGGTGTGGTCAAGCCGGGGCTCTACGCCATGCAGGTCAAGGCCCTGCTGGCCGCTGCCGCCGAATTGCGCAAGAAGGGCAAGAACCCGATCGTCGAGGTCATGATCCCGCTGACCGTCAGCCGCGAAGAGCTGGCGCTGGCGCGGAGCTGGGTACAGGCCGAGATCGACGAGGCCTTGAAGGGCATGAAGAACAAGCCCGATATCACCATCGGCACGATGATCGAGACGCCGCGCGCTGCACTGTGCGCCGACGAGATCGCCGAGGAGGCCGACTTCTTCAGCTTCGGCACCAACGACCTGACGCAGATGACCTTCGGTTTCAGCCGCGACGATGTCGAGAGCCGGATGATGCCCGCCTATCTCGAGCAGGGACTGCTGAAGCGCAACCCCTTCGAGACGATCGATCAGCGAGGCGTCGGCGAGCTCGTTCGCATCGCCGCCAAGCTCGGCAGGGCAGCGAAGAAGGGCCTCAAACTCGGTGTGTGTGGCGAGCACGGTGGCGACCCGGAGAGCATCCAACTGTTCTACGACGCCGGCCTGAACTACGTCAGCTGCAGCCCGTTCCGAGTACCCATTGCCCGCCTGGCCGCGGCACAAGCCATCCTGACCAGGGCCGGCGACGGCGGCAAGTCGGAAACGAAGTAGCCCGGAGGTTCGTCGTGCAGGTACAGACTCGCCAAGGCCCGGCGTACGGGGTCGCACGTCTCACGTTGTCGCCGAACGAACCGGTACGGGTCGAGAGCGGAGCGATGATGGCGATGTCCGCCGGCGTCGTGCTGCAGTCGAAGGCCGAGGGCGGCATCATGAAATCGCTGAAGCGCGCTGCGCTCGGTGGCGAGAGCTTCTTCGTCAGTACCTACACCGGACCCGAGTCGGGCGGCTTCGTCGACATCGCCGCCCGGTTGCCGGGTGACATCACCACTCACGATGTCTCGCCTGGCCATGCGCTGTTCGTGCAGAAGGGCTCGTGGCTCGCCAACGAGGTCAACGTCACCATCGACACCCAGTGGGGCGGGTTCAAGAACCTGTTCGGTGGCGAGGGTGGGTTCATCATCCGCGCCGAAGGTCAAGGCACCGTCGTGTTCGCCTGTTACGGCGCCCTCGAAGTGTGGAACCTGCAGGCCGGGCAGTCGATCACGATCGACACCGGTCACATGGTTGCATACGAAGACACCGTGCAGATGGCGATGCGCAAGGCCAGCGGCGGCGGACTGGTGCAGAGCTTCAAGAGCGGCGAGGGTTTCGTCTTCGACTTCTCCGGCCCCGGCCGGGTGTGGACCCAGACCCGCAACCCGACCGAGCTCATGGGGTGGATCCAGAGCTTCGTGGGCACGGGGAACTCCAGCGGGACATCCATGGGTGGGGCGTTGGGCGGTCTTTTCGGTCGTGATTAGATGCCGCTGGGCGTGATCGCCAGCGCCAACGTCGGCGACGAATTCATCGACATCGCCGTGCCCGGTTGGGCATGGCCGACGACGATTGGCGTGATCGTCGCGATGTTGCTGTTCGACATCTTGGTGCTCCATCGTCGCGAGCACGCCCCGAGCATGCACCGCGCCGCGCTGGAGACCATCGCCTGGGTTGCAATCGGGGCTACCTTCGGCGTGGTCGTGATCGCCACGTTCGGCAGCGGAGCGGGCGGTGAATGGTTCTCGGGCTACCTGATCGAGTACAGCCTGTCGATCGACAACGTCTTCGTGTGGGCGCTGATCCTGGCCTACTTCCAGGTTCCGGTGCAGTACCAACGTCGCGTGCTGCTGTGGGGTGTCTTCGGAGCCTTGGTGTTGCGCGCCGGGTTCATCTTCGCCGGCCTCGCCTTGATCACTCGCTTCGAATGGATGTTGTTCATCTTCGGTGGCTTCTTGTTGTACACCGCCGGCAAGCTGCTGTTCTCCGACGATGACGCCGTCGATCCGGCGGACAGCCGATTCCTGGCTCTCGTGCGCCGCTTCGTGCCGACGACGCCCGACTTGCACGGCCACAAGATGTTCGTTCGCGTCGACGGAAAACTCCTCGCGACGCCGCTGTTCGCCGTCTTGCTGCTCGTCGAGGCGACCGACGTCTTGTTCGCGGTCGATTCGGTTCCAGCGGTCCTCGCCGTCAGCAAAGAGCAGTTCATCGTGTTCACGTCGAACGCGTTCGCGATCATGGGCCTGCGATCCCTCTACTTCATGCTCGCCAACATGCACGCCCGGTTCACATACCTGCAACAAGGCCTGGCGATCATCCTGGCGTTCGTCGGCATCAAGATGATCGTCAGCCGCTGGTATCACATCGCCACACCGGTGTCGTTGCTCGTGATCGTTCTCGTCCTGATCGCGTCGGTGTCGTTTTCGTTGCGACGCACCGGTGGCCTCGATCGGATTGCGCTCGTGCAAGAGCCTCCGCCTCCCGACGAGCGGTGACACCCCTCCGGTAACCTCGCGGCTGTGGCGATTGTCGAAGAGGATCTCGAACGACTCCGAGCCACCGTGTCGATTTCCGACGTCGTCCAGCAGTACGTCGCTCTCCGTCGTGTCGGTCGCAACTGGGTGGGCTTGTGCCCCTTTCACGCCGAACGAAGCGGGTCGTTCAACGTGCGCGAAGAGACCGGTCGGTACAAATGCTTCGGATGTGGGGCGGCCGGCGACGTGTTCACGTTCGTGCAGGAGATCGAGCACGTCGACTTCGTCAACGCTGTCGAGCAACTTGCCGCGAAAGCGGGAATCCAGCTGCAGTACACGTCCGGCGGCGAGAGCAAGGATCGGCTGCGCCGCAAGAAGTTGATCGAGGCGATGGGCAACGCCGTCGAGTGGTACCACCAGCGCTTGCTGACCAGCGACGACGCTCGCGCAGCACGCGACTACCTCCGCAAGCGCGGCCTGGCCGGCGACATCGCCCGCCAGTTCAAGTTGGGATGGGCGCCCGACGACTGGGACGCCCTGAGCCGCAATGTGGGTTTGCCGGGCGATGCGCTCCGCGACACCGGTCTGGCCTTCACCAACAAGTCCGGTCGGCTGCAGGACTCCTTCCGTGGCCGGGTGATGTTCCCGATCATGTCGGAGAACGGTGACCCGGTTGCCTTCGGCGGTCGGATCCTGCCCGGTTCGAACGACCCGGCGAAGTACAAGAACTCGGCCGAGACCTACATCTACGCCAAATCGAAGACCTTGTACGGCCTGCACGGCGCTAAAGGCGACATCGTTGCTGCCGATCAAGTCATCGTGTGCGAGGGATACACCGATGTCATCGGGTTTCACCGTGCCGGTGTGAAGCGTGCGGTCGCCACGTGCGGCACGGCGCTGACCGAAGAACACGTTCGCATGCTCAAGCGCTTCGCCAGTCGTGTCGTGCTGGCGTTCGATGCCGACGCGGCCGGTCAAGGTGCGGCGGAGAAGTTCTACGAGTGGGAGCAGAAGTACCAGGTCCAGGTCAGCGTGGCCGCCTTCCCCAAGGGTCAGGACCCGGGTGAGCTCAGCCTGTCGAACCCGCAGGCCCTTGCCGCGGCGGTCGACAATGCACTCCCATTCCTGGGTTTCCGGCTGCAGCGAGTGATGACCGGGCGCCAGCTCAACTCTCCCGAGGACCGTGCCCGCCTGGCCGAGCAGGCGATGGCTGTCGTCAACGAGCACCCCGACACCAATGTGCGCAAGCTCTACGCCGGCCAAGTGGCCAGTCACACCGGATTGCCGATCAACGATCTGGTGGCCATCGCATCGCGGCGGTCGGCGCGGCCGATCGTGCGGGTCAACGCGGTGCGACGCGTCGGCAGTTCGGAGAACGCCGAGTTCGTGGCGATCGCCCTGTTGCTGCAGCGATGGCACGACATGGCAGGTTGGCTCGATGAGGTTCTGTTCGTCGACGACGTTGCCCGACGTGCGTTCCTTGCCGTTGCGGAAGGTGACGGATCTGTAGGCCGGTCGCTGGAGCTGGCAGACCCCGAGGCGCGCGAACTGATCGAGCGCGCAGCGGTCGCCGACATCGACGCAGACCCGGCGATCGAGGGGCGCAACCTCATTGCCGCAGCCGTTCGCCGCGAGCTGGGCCGCACCGTCAACGAGATCGATCCCGGGGAAATCCTGGCAAACCGGGACGCGAGGCTGGCGTTGGAGCGGTTCGACGAACCATCTGCGGGGAACGATGCGGCCGAGCTGTTGCTAGGGTGGCTCCAACGGCGTAACGAGGAGCGTGATTGAGTTTCGGGCAGTCTGACGCACCAGCGGACTCGGCACCTTTTCCCGGTGTCGACCCCGGCGAGTGGAACAGTCTGCTCGCGCGCGGAGCGATTTCCGGCGTGCTCGATGCCGAGGAGATCACCCACGTCCTGCGAACCGTCGAGCTCACCGGTGACGTGCTCGAAGAGGTGCAGCAGGCTGTAGCAGCCCGCAACATCCGCATCGACGAGACCGTCGAAGATGTTGTCGACGACACCCCGACCGGCGGCATCCCCATTCCCGACGCGCCGCTGGCTGAAGATGCCGACGGCCTGATGGCCCGTCGCCGCCGACGCCGCAGCGAGCGGATGAACGCCAGTGGAGTCGATACGGGCAGCACCGCCGACACGGTGCGCATGTACCTCCGCGAAATCGGGCGGGTCGATCTGCTCACCCCCGACGACGAGCGACGGTTGGCGCAAGCGATCGAGGAGGGCAACACGGCGGCGCTCGCGCTCGACCAGACCTCCGACCCGACCGAACACCGGCGCCAGCTGCGCGTCGTGCAGACCGGCCAACGAGCCAAGAGCGAGTTGATCCAGGCCAACTTGCGCCTCGTCGTCAGCATCGCCAAGCGCTACAGCGGGCGCGGCATGCTGTTCCTCGATCTCATCCAGGAAGGCAACCTCGGCCTGATGCGGGCCGTCGACAAGTTCGACCACACCAAGGGCTTCAAGTTCTCGACATACGCCACGTGGTGGATCCGCCAGGCGATCACCCGGTCCATCGCCGATCAGGCGCGCACCATTCGCATCCCGGTGCACATGGTCGAGAGCATGAACCGCGTGCTGCGCATGCAGCGCCAGATGCATCAGGAACTCGAGCGCGAGCCCACGCTCGACGAGCTGGCCGAACGCTGCGGGCTTCCACCCGACCGGATCCGCGAGATCCTGCGCATCTCCCTCGATCCGCTGTCGCTCGACTCGCCGGTGGGCGAGGAAGACGACTCCAACCTCACCGATTTCATCGAAGACCTCACCGTCGACGCCCCTGCCGACATGGCGACCAAGCGCATGTTGGCGCAAGCCGTCGAGGAGGCGCTGGGCGAGCTGACCGACCGCGAACAAGAGATCGTGCGCATGCGCTTCGGGCTCGATGACGGCCAGGCCCGAACCCTCGAAGACGTCGGCAAGGAGTTCGGCGTCACTCGCGAACGCATTCGTCAGATCGAGGCCAAAACCCTTGCCAAGCTGCGTCACCCGATGCGCAGCCAGCGGTTGAAGGAGTTTTTGGAGGAGGAGTGACGACGGGGCTTTGCTATCCTCGTCAACGCCTTCCGAGATAGCTCAGTTGGCAGAGCAGCTGACTGTTAATCAGCGGGTCGCAGGTTCGAGCCCTGCTCTCGGAGCCAAAAG
>JAYVOI010000093.1:0-13284 GCA_043758005.1 Ilumatobacteraceae bacterium | reverse complement strand
GAGCGCGCGAATCATCCCGGCGAGACTCGGCGGGCGTGGTCCGCTGATCGGTGCCGGGGCCGTCGGCGTGCGCGGCCTGCGGCGCGCCAGTCGTGCTCGTCACTAGGTCTCAGTAACTATCGTCGGTCAGCAGTCGCCGCGACACACCGGCGCGTTGTTTCAGTGCCGGAACAAATGGGCATCGGAGTACTCCATATGACGAAGATTCGAAGTGGCAACAGCTCGATGATCGACGACCGCCGCGGCTCCGGCGGCGGCGGGTTCTCGTCCAGCGGGCTGGGTGGCGGTGGGTTCCCCTTCCCGATCAAGGCAGGTGGTGGCGTGCTCGGCATCGTGGTGCTGCTCGCTTCGTTGCTGCTCCCGAAGTTGCTGGGCAGCAGCCAGTCCGCAGCAGGGGTCCCGCAACCTGCCGACAAGGGCGCAACGACTGCCGCGACGTGCACGAGTGATCTCGAGCAGGTGGTCTGTGGCGCGACGGAGGATGTGCAGAACTACTGGCAGGCCAACCTGCCGACGTTCTACGGCACCACCTACGAGGTGACCAAGACCGTCTTCTTCACCGATGGCACCAACACCGGGTGCGGCCAGGCGTCGTCGCAGACCGGGCCGTTCTACTGCCCGGTCGATCACCTCGTCTACATCGACCTCGCCTTCATGCAGGCGCTCGAGCAGCAGTTGATCGGCAAGCCGACCGACCTCGCCGAGCAGTACATCATCGCCCACGAGTACGGCCACCACATCCAGAACCTCGTGGGGATCAACGATCAGGTCCAGCAGGCCCAGCAGAACGACCCCGGCCGGGCCAACCAGTACTCGGTGGCGATGGAACTGCAGGCCGACTGCTTCGCGGGGATGTGGGTCGGCGACGTCGCCGCGCGAGGCAAGCTCGACTCGGCCGACGAGATCAATGAAGCCCTCAACGCTGCGGCCGGCGTGGGTGACGACCGCATCCAACAAAAGACCCAGGGACGCATCGACAAGGAAGCCTGGACGCACGGCTCGGCCGAGCAGCGCCAGACCTGGTTCACCCGTGGCTACAACTCGGGTGACCCCAAGCAGTGCGACACGTTCAGCGAGGTTCTCTAGGCGCAAGGGGCGTGTGCCCGCCACCGAACTTGCGGTAGAACCATTCGCCCGGGCCGATGCCGACGTGGTGTTGCCACACTGCTGCGGCAACGATCGAGACCACCCAGAAGCTGCCGGCGAAGACCAAGGCGACGTCGAGGCCGGCCGGCTTGATCAGGTGCCAGTAGCTCACGAGCGCGTTGAACACCAAGGCGTGCAGGATGTACAGCGTCAAGGTGGTTCGACCGGCGGCAGCGAAGGCCCGCGTCACCACGCTGGTGCGGGTGACCTCGGCGACCCAACCGATCAGGCAGAACGCCGCGATCGACGACCCCAACGCGCACAGCGTGTAGTTGAGGCTGCGGCTGAACGGGTCGGTCGCGAACAGCACGGATCGAAGCGGCGTGTCACCGAAGACCTCCTTGGCGAGGTACGTGCCGGCCACCAACAACACGCCGGCGGTGCCGAGCACGCGCCGCCATTCCCCGCGCAGCGGCAGGAATCGACCGAGCACCATGCCGGCGCACAGGAACGCCAACCATGGCAGCAGGGGATGGGTGCCGTTGACGAACGTGTCGAACACCAGCCGGCGCGGCGAGCGGTACGGCCCTGGCGAGTACCAGCCGCCGAACAGCCACGAGGTGCTGTGCTCCGTTTCGAACGCCCACCATTGCAACCCTGCCGCGGCGATCGCGGCGAGGCCGCCGATGAGGATCAACCATCTCGTTCTCAGCGTGAAGATCAACGCCCCCACGACGAAGAACGCTCCGTAGAAGAACAAGACGGTGCCGTTCCACAACCACTCGAAGAAGAACCCGAAGCAGTACAACAGGAACCCGCGGCGGATCAACGTCCAGCGATCGAGCGCGCGTTGGTACCGATCCAATCCGATGCGACCGCGGTTGGTCATCAAGGTGATGCCCATGCCGGCGACCATCACGAACGTCGCCGCGAATCGAGTCGACAGCGGGCCCATCCACGGGTCGAAGAAGCGGTTGATCCCGGAGGTACCGACCTCGCCACCGCGCAGGATCAGGTAACCGTGGTAGTTCATCACGGCAACGCCGATCAGGGCGACCGCGCGGGTGACGTCGAGATCGATGATCCGCTCGGATGGCGGCGTGCTCACACCCATTCGACCTCGTCGACGAGCGTCGAGATCAACGGTCGCTGCACGTCGACGTGGTCGCCGATCGTCGGGCACGGCGTGCCGGTTGGGACGAGGACCATCGACGTGTGCATGTGCGGTGGCTCGAGCAGCGACAGCCGGGTGCGCTCGAAGTGGAACGGACTGGAGCCGTTGGGGAGTGGGGAGACGCCGTGCGCCGAGCCCGCGCCGACGAGCACGAGGTGGCCGTCGGCGGAGACCTCGACGAGCTGGTAGCCGGCGCGGTCGCCGGCGGCGACCGCGTGGACTGCGAGCACGTCGGCGTGGAGGTGCAGGAACGACTTGTCGCTGTGCCACAACGCAGTCCCGAGACGCAGCCGGAACTGGCGTTCGGGATGCCGAGCACGCAGGGCGCTGTACGCCTGCGGCTGCAGATGGCTGAGCCACAGCGGCTGATGCACGCCAATGTGCTCGAGCCAAGCATCCACCTCGGCGATGCGATCCGCGTCGGTTCCGGCGAGCGGTAGGTGCAGCGCATAGCCGATCACTTCGAACCCGGCAGCACGCGCTGCGAAGTCGACCGTGGCGACCTCGGTGGCGGTCGCGCCGAACCGACGCATCGACGACTGCAGCTTGACGAGCACTTGGCCGCGCCAGCCCTCCAGGGCGGCGATGTCGTCGAGCGCGCCGACGGTCATCACGGCTGCAGCCGCACCCGTCGATGCTGCCGGCGGTGGCACGCGCGACGGCGTCAGCACGACGGGCGTGACGCGGTCGGCAACGTGGTCGAGCTCGTGGACCGTACCGACGCACACGTAGTCGGCCAGCGTCTTGATCATCGGGTGCAGCGTGGCTCGACCGAACCCGTAGCCGTTGCCCTTGACCACCGGGACCAGGCCGTCGACGCTCGCCGCGAGGGCATCGATGTGCGACTCCCACGGGGCGCGCTGAACGGTGAGTCGCAAGGTCATGCCACCTCAACCGTACTTGGAGTGCTCTTTCCGTTGGCGTCTTGCGTCATCACATTCAGATATATGCTTCCACTAATTACTGAGTGAAAGCATGATCTTCCAACTTCACGGAGAGCGGAGGGAATGATGATCGAGTTCCAACTCGACTCGGCGTCGGGGGTGGCGACGTATCTGCAGCTGGTGCAGCAGGTCCACCAGGCCCTGCAGCTCGGCATGCTCGAGCCGGGCGACCAGTTGCCGACGGCCCAACAGGTCGTCGCCAAGCTGGCGATCAACCCCAACACGGTGCTCAAGGCGTACCGCGACCTGGAACGCGCGGGTTTGGTGCGAGCCCGCCCCGGTCTCGGCACGTTCATCGTCCGGGCGTTGCCCGGCACCGACCCGACCACCCAGGCCCGGTTCCTCGACTCGATGGCGGAATGGCTGCGGTCGGCTCGCTCGGCCGGCCTTGGTGCCGATGACATCGAGGCGATCTACCGCACTGCGGTGCGCAACTGCTTCGCTGAGGGTGCGGCATGACCGCACGCGGTGGTTGGCGCCGGCGCTAATCCCGAGTTGTCCGATCAGGATTATCGGACTACGATTTTGGTGTGCGCAGGCTGCTGAACTTCCCCAATCCGGTCAACGAGACGTCTGCCCGGCTGGTGGCCGGCGGCGTGGTTGCCCAGGGTGTCGCCTTCCTCGCGGTCAGGCAGTGGTGGGTGCTCGTACCGCTGGTGTACGGCTTCCTTGCCCGGGTGCTCAGCGGTCCCCGGTTCAGCCCACTGGGCCAACTCGTGACCCGTGTGGTCACGCCACGTCTCGATATCGAGCATCGTCTCGTTCCCGGCCCGCCGAAGCGGTTCGCGCAAGGGATGGGCCTCACGTTCAGCGCCGGTGCCCTCGTGTCGTGGGGCTTGGGTGTGCACGTGTTGTCGTACGTGTTGATCTCCGGGCTGATCGTCGCGGCAACGCTCGAGTCGGTCTTCGCGCTGTGCCTCGGCTGCCTGGCGTTCAACCGGCTGATGCGTTGGGGGCTGATCCCCGCAGAGGTGTGCGAGGAGTGCAACGACCTCAGCCGCCAGTTCGCCCCGGCCAGTTCGTGAACGTCGGCGCCAACGCGCCGACCGAGCGCAGATCGACGGCGCCCGTCCAGACGCCCGTTCCGTAGGCGACGTCGTCGGCCAAGTGCAGGGCGACGTAACGGACAGGGTCGAGCGGGCCGCGCCGCCCGAGCCAATCGAGTAGTGGCGGGACGAGTGCTGCAGCAAGCAACGGTCGGCGTGTGCGCCGCACGACGAGCGCCGCGAGCACGGCCAACGGCCACCACACCCGGGTGATCGCACTGGCCACCTGACGGCCCGCGTAGAGATGACCGAGCCCCACGAGGCGAACCGATTCCGCGGGTGGGAGGTCGGGGATCTTCCTGCGCAACGCAACGATGGTGCCGCTCGCGACAGCGAGCGCGGCAACAGGACGACGGGCGAAGACGAGCGCCCACACAGCAGCGCTCCAACCACTCATGCGCAGCGGTGCCACGGCGCCAGGGTGCTTGCGATCGAGGGCGGGAGCCGAACGACCGTAGGCAACCCGTTGGCGGACCCACTCGGCCAGGGTCGCACGCGGCCGATGGTGGACGGTCGAAGCGGGTTCGTATCTGCAGCGATGTCCGGCGGCGACCAGCCTCCAGACCATGTCGACGTCCTCGCCGGTGCGCAGTGACTCGTCGAACCCACCGATCTCCCGCAGGGCATCCGTGCGCACCAGGATCGCCGCAGCGGGGACGTAGCTGATGCGCGTGCCGGGGGCGATGCGGCCGGGTTGATCGCCGAGGTCGAGCGGCGACCTGGCCATCTCGTACGCGTCGAGGGGCGTGGCACCTGCCGTCGAGACAACCCGCGGCGCGACGAGGGCGACACGTGGATCACTGAACTGGCGCAGCAGTGGCTGCAGCCAGTCGGCGTCGAGATCGACGTCGGTGTCGACGAACGCAACGAGCGGTGTGGTCACCTCGGCGAGCCCGGCGTTACGTGCCGCGGCCGGGCCGCGATTGGTCGCCAGGCGGATCGTGCGACGCGTCGTCGGCATCGGTAACGGGGGATCGCTGGCATCGTCGACCACGACCACGTTCCCGTCGTGCGTCACCGAGGGCTCGGCGTTGAACGCAGGCACGACGATCGTCACGTCCGCTTCGGTGAAGGGCGAGTCCACCGGATTCGGGTGGATCGCTCCGGCGTCGACCAGACGATCGGCGAGCTTGCGGTGGCGGGGAGGCAGTTCGTCTTGCTGCTCGATGGCCGCGGCCACCCGTTGCCCGGCGGCCGAGAGCCGGAACAGCCGCAGCGGCGAGCCGGCGATGACCAACGCGTCGTACCTGCGGTACGAGCCGTCGAGCACGAACGGTGACGTCATGATCGCCATTCGTCGACTGCCGCGACGAGATCGATGACCAGCCGGGTCAGCAGTGCCTTGCCATGGCTGGCCGTCGCCGGGCGTGGATCACCGAGCACACCGTTGGGGCTCACCGCGCGCACGCCGTTGGCGCGCAGATCATCGATGAGATCGACGATCGGCTCCGGCCGGCCGGCCTCCGCTCGCCTCATGCGAACCAGCTCCGGCGCGATGGCCAGCATCATCGAGGTCTCCGTCTCGCCGGCATGTGCGTCGCCGTTGCGGATGTGGGGCCACCATGCCAGCACCCGGCGACCTTCGCCGAGCAGCTTGTTGGCGGCCCGCTGCACCGGCACGGCGTTACCGCCGTGGCCATTGACCAGCACGACCCCGGCCGACCAGTCGGCGCTTCGGACCAGCTCGATGATGAGATGTTCGACGACGTCGGCGCCCACCGACATCGTGCCGGGGAAGGCGGCATGCTCGCCGCTGGATGTGACCGTGAGGGCCGGTCCGATCATCACGGCACCCGGCTCGAACGACGTTGCCAGGCCTTCCGCCAACGCTGTGGCGATGCGCGTGTCGGTATCGAGCGGGAGGTGTGGGCCGTGTTGCTCGAACGACCCGACCGGCACGGCGATGATCGGCCGCGGCGTCAGATTCCACAGGTCCGCCCACGTGACGTCACCGAGCCGAATGGTCATTTCAAGCCCGCGATGATCATGCGCAGCGCCTGCTGGTAGACCTCCGGCCAGTCGATCGCCATCGGTCCGACCGCCTTCTGCTCGAGGCTGACGACGCCGTGGCAGGTGGCCCACACCAGTGCTGCGGTGTGCAGCGGATCTCCCGGTCGCAGTGCGCCGGCCGTCATCGCCCGTTCGAGCCGTTGCGCCAACAGCCCGAGCGTCGAACCGGCGATCAGCTTGGCTTCGTCGGTTGGCTGGTAATCGGGGACGACGCGGTCGAACATCACCGAGTACAACGTCGGGTGATCGATGGCGAACTGCCGGTAGGCCATCCCGCACGAGGCGAGGTCGGCGATGGGGTCGTCGGTGGGCACGACCGAGCTCATCGCCTGGCCGAGGCGTTGGAACCCCTCGATGAACAGGTGCTCGACGACCCCGTCCTTGCCCCCGAACCGTGAGTAGACGTTCATGGTGCTGACGCCGGCGGCATTGGCGATGCGCCGCACCGTCAGGGCTCCCGGCCCCTCGTCCTCCAGCAGATCGCTGGCCGCCTCGAGCAGCAGGGAGCCCACCGAATCGAGCTGCACCATGGGCGCAGGATAGTGGGGGCGTGTTGTGGCGGATGTCATGTCGCCCTCCATGGAACGATGTGATAACCATGTTATGACATTGTTTCAACCGACCCACCCCGAAGGGACCTCGATGGACGAGACCACGACCCCCACCGAACTGGACCGCCGATCACCGTGGTCGATCCTCGCCGTGCTGTGCGCCTCGGTGTTCATCATCGTTGTCGACGGCACGATCGTGAACGTCGCCTTGCCCACGTTCGTGCGCGAACTGGGCGCCACGACCAGCCAACTGCAGTGGATCGTCGATGCATACGTGTTGGTGTTCGCCGGCCTGTTGATGGCCGCCGGGAGCATCGGTGACCGGTTCGGTCGCAAAGGCACGCTGATCACCGGAATGGCTGCGTTCGGTGTCATGTCGATCCTGGCGGCGCTGTCGACAACACCGGCCCAGCTGATCGGCTGGCGCGCTGCGATGGGAATCGGTGCAGCGTTGATCTTCCCGGCCACCTTGGCCATCTTGGTCAACGTGTTCACCGACGCCCGGCAGCGGGCGATCGCCATCTCGATCTGGGCTGCCACCAGCGGTCTGGCCGTGGCGCTCGGCCCGGTGAGCGGGGGGTTCCTGCTCGAGCACTTCTTCTGGGGCTCGGTGTTCCTGGTCAACGTTCCGGTGATCGCGGTCGCGATGGTCGCCATCTGGCGGGTCGTGCCGACGTCGCGTGACACCACGATCCGCCGTTTCGATCCGCTCGGGATCGCCTTGTCGGTCGCCGGCGTGACCGTGTTGGTGTGGGCAGTGATCGAAGGGCCCAAGCACGGATGGTTGTCGTCGACCAGCGTCGTGGCCTTCGCTCTGGCGGTCGTACTGCTGACCGCGTTCATCCGGTGGGAGCAGCGCAGCGATCACCCGATGCTCGACGTCGGCGTGTTCACCAACATGCGCTTCACCGCCGGCAGCGTGTCGGTCGCCTTCGCCTTCTTCGCGCTCTTTGGCTTCATCTTCATGGTGACCCAGTACTTCCAGTTCGTCCGTGGCTACGGCACGCTCGAAGCCGGGGTTCGTACGGTTCCGTTCGCTCTCTTCACGGGGATGGCAGCGCCACTCAGCGCCAAGCTGGCCGAGCGGTTCGGCACCAAGGCGATCGTTGCCGCCGGCCTGACCTCGATGGCCATCGGCTTCGCCTGGACGACACGCGACTCGGCGACCTCGTCGTACTGGTTGGTCGTCGGCCAGATGCTCTTCATGGGAGGTGGGCTCGGTCTGGTCAACGCTCCGGCGACCGAGGCCATCATGGGTGCGCTTCCGCCCGCCAAGGCCGGCGTCGGGTCGGCCGTCAACGACACTGCCCGCGAGCTCGGCGGAACGTTGGGGGTCGCGATCATCGGCAGCCTCTTCGCCTCGGTCTACTCGACACGCCTCGGCGAACTGCTGACCGGAACCGCGGTGCCGGCGGATGCCCAGCACATCGCCGGCGACTCCGTCGGTGCCGGTATCGAGGTTGCCCGACGCGCCGGCGACGTGGCTGGCCCGCAGGCCGGCGCTGCCGTGAAAGCCGCCGTCGAAACGGCGTTCATCGACGGGTTCCGTGCCGGGTCGTGGGTCTCCGCAGCCGTGGTGCTGGTCGGGGCGATGATCGCCCTCCGGTGGCTGCCGAGTGCAGCCGAGGAAGACGTCGCCGTGGACCTGTGTGATGACCACAAGACTGGCGTGGAGTGTTTGGCGCCCACCTGGGTGCCTTGAAACACTCCACAGGGTTACGAGAGGTAGCCCCAGTCGGTGAGGACCTCGATGATCCGCTGCGCGGCGATCGCCGGTGAGGCCTCGACGGTCTCGCCCGGTTGCGGCGCGGCGGACGCATCGGTCAACGCCCGGAGACGATCGAGCGCCGTGGCGCCGATGGGTGCCGGCAGCACCCGAGCGCGTGGTCGGTACCGGCCGACCACGATGGCAGTGGCCGCGGCGCCGGCGCTGACCGTGCTGGCGTAGGGCAACACTTCGGCCGACTGGGCGCCGAGGGCAGAGCGCAGCGAGGCTCGGCGTAACCGAGCGATCGACCCTTCCACCGAGAGCACCGCCGGGCCGGTCACACGCAGCACCTCACGACGGCCGCCGTCGAGTCGCCGGGTGACACGCAGTGGATCGGCGAAGTCGACACCGACCAGACCCAGGGCCTGTTGACGGTGCAGCCGAGCAGCGAGGAAGGCGGGCACGCTGCCCGTTCCTCTGTCGGTCGAGTAGTCGCCGCACCAGACCGCGCTGCTGTGGGCGACTACTGGGCTGAGCGCGGCTGCAACCGACACGCTGTCGAGGTCGTCGGAAGCATCGACGCGAATCGCGGTCTTGACGCCACACGCGAGGGCCGTCCGAAGGCCGTGGTCTGCTGCCGCCCCGCCGACCGTGACGGCGATGACCGACGTGCGCGAGTGGGCTCCGTGACGCAAGGCCATCTCGATCGCTGCCTCGTCGGCCGCCGAGACGCCCGATGTCGCCGGGTCGGAGACCCACTTGATGCACACTGCGATCATCAGGTGCTCCGGAAGATGACGCCGAATCCGCCTTCGGGGTACGACCAGCTGATCGCGCCCTCGTGGTTGCACACCATGTAGCAGGTGCCGCACTCGAAGCACTGCTCGTAGTTGAACACGATGCCGCCGTCGCTGGTCGGCACGAACAGGTCGGCCGGGCAGGCGACGATGCATGCCTTCGTGCTGCAGTCCGCGCAGACCTTGCCGTCGACGACGATGTGGGGCCGCTCGTGAACCTTGAACTCGGTCGATGCCATTCGATCCGTGAACGAGACCTCCGGCCACGTCGTGTCGCGCTCGATCATCCGAAGCTCCGGAAGGCGTCGTGGCCGTCGCGCACCAGGCTTCCGATGCGGACGCCGGCACGCTTGCGCTCCTCGCGGATGATGCGTCGGAGGCCCGGCTTGGCCAGTGGGTTGTCGACTCGGAACATCCGCTCGGCAATCCCGGTGAGCATCGAGGGGTAGAGGTGCTGCACTCGATCGCTGAGGACGAGCTCCGGTGCACGGCGCAGCTTGCGGTGGTCGCGGAGAACGAACGTCTCGCTGAGCCGGCGCGCATACCCGCCGAGCCCGCGTTGGCTGACGTCGCCGTTGCCGATCGCTTCGACGGCGGTCTGCCCCGCATACATGCCGCTGCCCATGGCGAAGTTGACGCCCTCCAGCCAGATCCCGGCGGCCAGGCACAGCGCCGCAGCATCGCCGGCGATCAGGAGGCCGTTGCCGGTCATCTCCGGCATCATCGAGAGCCCGGCTTCGGGAATGAGATGTGCGGAGTACTCCTTCAATTCACCGCCCTCGACCAGCGGTGCGATCGCCGAGTGGCGCTTCATCGCCGCGATGATGTCTTCGGGCCGGGTCTGCTGGGCGGCGAGCTTGGGCAGCTTCAACACCACACCGACTGCGATGGTGTCGAGGTTCGTGTACACGAATCCACCGCCGTTGACCGCGCCGGTGCAGCCGATGATCTCGATGTCGACGCCGTCGCGATTGCGCACTCCGAAGCGTTCGTCGATCACATCCTTGGGCAGGGCCAGGGTCTCCTTGACGCCGAGCGTGAAGTCCTTCGACTGAGGGGACCCGTACAGACCGGCTTGTTTGGCGACGAAGCTGTTGACGCCGTCGCAGGCGATGACGACGGTGGCGGTCACATCCCCGTCGGGGCGATCGGTGCACACGCCCGAGACCGGCTGGCGCGACTTGCGGCCCGATCCGCGCAGCAGGCCCGTGACGGTGGTGTCGCACAGCAAGGTTGCGCCGGCGGCCACGGCATGGTCGGCCAGCCAGCGGTCGAATTCGGGTCGGTACGTGGTGGCTCCGTTGTAGGGCGGCCGGCTCCAGCCGTCGTTGCGGAAGTCGACCGACAACGCCTGGGTGTCGGTGAGGATCATCGTCGATCGCCGCGTGACCCACCGTTGGACCGGGGCGTCGTTCCACCACTCGGGGATGAGGTCGTCGAGGATGCGCGGGTAGACGACTCCGCCGTACATGTTCTTGCTGCCGGGGAAGGGACCGCGCTCGAGCAGCAAGGTGCGCAGCCCGCCCCGTGCCGCCTCGATCGCGGCGCACGACCCTGCCGGGCCGGCACCGACGACGATGACGTCGAAGTCGGGCTCAGCCATCTGCTGCCGCGATCAGGGCCACGAGCTCGTCGAGCACGGCGTTGGCATCGGCGACGACCGCGACGTCTGCCAGCTGCATCATCGGGCAGTACGGGTCGGTGTTGACGCTGATGATGTGGTGGGGCTGACCGATGCCGCTGGTGTGCTGCACGGCACCGCTGATCCCGAAGGCGATGTACAGCTGGGGCTCGATCATCACACCGGTCGTGCCGATCTGTCGTTCATGACCGACCCAACCCCGATCGGTGACGACCCGCGTCGCACCCACACTGGCCCGCATCGCGGCACCCAGTTCACCGAGTTGAACGAACCGCCGCGGCTCGTCGAGACCGGCGCCGCCGGCGATGATCCGTGAGGCCTCCGACAGGTCGATCGTGGTCGCGTCAGCAGGGAGCACGAGCTCGACCGTCGCATCGTTGCCTTCGGGTACCTCGATGGTGCTCGTGGTGGCGATGGTGGGCTCGTCGAGATGATCGACGCCGCGCACGCCGGGTTGCAGTGTTGCGACGAAGGCCGCTGTGGGTTCGAACGAGTGCAACTCGGTGCCGGAGCGACGGACGAGCTCGATCCTCGACGGCGACACCGACATGGCCGTGGCATGCAGCGGTCGTTGCAGCTGGGCGGCGAGCCGCGGGGCGAAGTCGCGCCCGTCCGGCGATGCAGGCAGCACCACGATGAGCTCGTCAGCCAGTGCCGGTGCCAACGCTTGCGCCCATGCGTCGGGATGGAAGTCGCCGAGCTCGATGGTGGTGACACCCCGGGCCACGTTCTGTACGTCGGCGGTGGCCGCGGTGGTGCCGGATCCGACCAGCAGCGCGCGGCCGGCGCATTCCGAGATGGTCTCGTTGGCGCCCGCCGGCAACACCCCGTCGCGCACCACGATCACTGCAAGCATTGCCGTCAGGCTAAACGGCTCGGCTCGGCGGTGAGCGCTTTCTCCAAGCAGATCGATGTCTCCGACGCGGTGTGCTCGCCCCAGCACGGACACGGCCGGAACCCGAAGTTCTCCAGCAAGGGAAGTTGGCGTGGCCACGTCTCCAATAGCAGTCGCTTCAGTCCAGACTGCTTCGCCGCGCTCTCGAGCTCAGCGATGACGGCCGCGCCGACCCGGATCCCACGCGCCGTTGGGGCCACGTACATGCGTTGGATCTCGGCCGTCGTGGCGTCGACGCGTCGGTACGCGCCGAACGCGATGGGCTCGTCGTCGAGCTCGGCGACGACCAGGCTGCCGTGACCCGCGCCGATGTCGTCGGGCCGCAGGCGGAAGGCGCGATGACCATCGCCCGTTCGTTCGAGGTCCTCGTTCAATTGCCGGATCAACTGCTGGGCGCGGTCGTCATCGAGCCCGACGTGCTCGATGGCGAATGGCGGATGGTTCTCGCCCATCGCGAAGGCGTAGGGCGACGAACCGAACACCTCGATGAAGTCGAGCCGGCGTTTGGCGTCGTCGGTGGTCGCAAGGGTGCCAGCGGGCAGCCACCACAGCGCGGTGCGCGACGAATCCTCGACGAACCACTCGGTGCGACGCCGGAAGAAGTCGCGATGGACACCCCGGTATGCAAACGCCTTCAGCGCCTCCAACGATTCCCACACCGTGAGGTTGACGATGATCAGTGGATCGTCGAAGACCTGGATGTCGGTCGCGTCGCCGGAGTCCGACTGCAGGCGCCAGACGTAACCCGGCGAGCTCTCGCCCGCGCCATTGACGATCGGAAGCGCGTCGGCGAAGTCGGCGATGCGCGGATCGTCGATCGGGTGACGCAACGTGGCGACGTTCAGTTGGGCGAGATGGCGCTTCATGGCGTCGGCACCACATGCGCGGCCGCAGCTCGACGCTTCTTGCGCGAGTGACGGACGATCTCGATCAACGCGTTGGTGGCGATCGCCAATCCGAACGCCAGCAGGAACGCCTTGGTGTGGTCGTCTTCGAACGCCGCGCCGCCGATGCGGCCGAGCAACGCCGCGTACGTGGCCCAGATCAGTGCTGCGATGGCAATCCAACGGATGAACCAGCCGCGCCGCTGCCGGGTGATCCCGCTCGACAACGTCAACGCGGTCCGCCCTCCCGGGATGAAGCGGGCGGTGATCAGCAACAGGCCACCGCGCTCGGCGATCTGGTCCTCCGCCCACGTCATCTTCTTGGCAAAGGCCGGCTTTCGGTCGGCGCGGCGCCGAAAGGCACCACTGGCGCGCAGCCCGATCTGGTAGGCGGTGTTGTCGCCCAGGAACGCGCCGACCGCGGCAAAGCCGATCACCGCGTAGAGGTTCTGGCTCCCGAGGCTGGCGGCAACGCCGCCGATGATCACGCAGGTCTCGCTCGGCACGATCGGGATGACCGAGTCGAGGAAGGCGATGACCAGGATGA
>JAYVOI010000092.1:0-5753 GCA_043758005.1 Ilumatobacteraceae bacterium | reverse complement strand
CAGGTTGAAGGCCACCGCGTAAGCGCGCGCGCGGTTGCGCTCGAACGCGTTCCAAACTTCCGGCACCTTCCATTCGAGCGTCATCGCCGGCAGCTTGGCCGCAGGCACGTTGAGCTTCAGGCTGTGGCCGGTGGACTCGAAGTATTCGCTCTTCGGAATCTTTTGCGCCAGCGCGGTGATATAGACCCGTGCGTAGGCGCCGGCTTCGAAGGTGTGGCGATCCCAGGTCGGCGTGGTGGACCAGCTATAGCGCTCCTTCCAGTTTTGCACGCCCGGGCGCGGGATGGTGCTCTTGTTCCACGGGTGGTTCGGCGACAGTGGCGCGCCCATCGGGTCGGTCTTGAACGACTGCTCGTGCCACTGTTCGTAGTACGAGTGCTCGATGAATTCCTCGAAGCCGACATTGATGTCGCGCAGCTTGGTTGTCACCAGTTTGCCGTTGACCACCACGCCCGGCGTGGACCAGCGCTGCTCGCCCCACTCGTTGGCGTTCTCGTAGGTCGCGTCGTAGTGGTCTTCGTGGTCCCACTGGCCGAAATCGACCATCGTCGCCGGCAGTTCGCCGCAGTGCTTGTAATCGGGGTTGCAGGCGTACATAAAGTCATAGACGTCGTCCCAGATCGCGACGCACTTCTTCGCATAGTCGAAGAACGGGCTCAGCTTGACGTAGAACTCGTTGAAGGTGGTCGGGTTCAGGGTCGTCGTCACGCCGCCCGGGATGATCGTCTCCGGGTGCGGGTACTTGCCGCCGAGCAGCACATAGGCCTCGCGTGCCACCCGCGTCATCTCCAGCGCTTCGAGATACAGGCGCCCGGAGAGCGGGTTGAGGTCGGTCATGATTGCGGCGACGGTTTGGTAGCCGTGCACGGCGCCAAACTTCGTCGGCGCGGTCGTTGCGGCAGCCCAGACCTCGGGATTGGTGTCGCGCACCAGCGCTTCGGAGAAATCCGGCCCCGCCAGCACGAACAGGTGCAGCGGGTTGTCGTACAGGTACTCGCAACTGAGCAGCAGGTTGCGCACCAGGATGCCCATCGGTGGCGGCTTGATGCCGATCGCCATTTCGAGCGCCAGCGCCGAGCAGGTGGCATGCACGCCGCCGCACACACCGCAGGCGCGCGAGCTGATGAAGGCCGCGTCGCGCGGGTCGCGCCCGCGCAGGATGACCTCGTAGCCACGGAACAGGGTGGCCATCGAGCGCGTGTCGATAACCTTGCGGTTCTTCAGATCGACGGTGCTGTGAAACGCCAGCGCACCGGCCACGCGGGTCACGGGGTCGAAGTCGATGTCGCGCGTCTGGCCGTTCTTGCGCGCGATGTCCAGCAGCTTCTTGTCGCGCTCCTCGAGCGATACCGACTCGTAGGCGTAAGGGTTGGCGACACCCGGTATCAGGTGCGCCTTCCCCTCGGCGTCAAATTCGATCGGCAGGTTCTTGAAGCACATATTTCGAGTTCCTTCTGCGGTCCTACTTGCCCTGCGCCACGCGGACGATCGCCGCGAGGTCGCCGTTGACGCCCAACAAACCCTGCAACAGCGTCGTCAAGCCGCCGTTGATCGCGCCGAGCTTATCGCCCAGCGGCGCCGTGTGGTCGCGGATCGCGACCAACCCGCCGGCCAGTTTGGCCAGGCTGCGCTTGGCGCCCCACAGCGCGAGGATGATGCCGAGCAGATAGACCACCAGCACCAGCACGACCGTGAAAGTAACGACCAAGGTCAAGGTCAGCAGCCACGCAGTCATGATGCACTCCCCGACGAAGCTGAGGCTGCCCGGCTAGCGAGCACCGACGCGATGGTCCCCGAATGCGACTTGATATTGCCGGCCACCGCGACCATCGATCCGGCCACGCCGATGGTGTCGTCGAGCGCCTTGATCGCGGCGGTGTTGCCGGCAATGCCGACACCGGCGGCGAGCATCTCGTCGAGGTAGCGGCGGATCGACATCGCGGCGCACAGCGTGCGGTGCAGCAACAGCACCGCCAGCGGCACGATCACCAGCGCGACCAGCAGCAAGGTCGCAGCCCAGACGGTTTGCATGGTGTCCATTTCAAGCCCCCTGTCGGGTGACGGCGTCGATCGTGCCGACCAGGTGTTTGTCCACCGAGGCCAGCCCGTCGGCGATTTGCGTCAGCCCGGCGTTGACCTTGATCACCTGTGGCGCCAGGTGACTGGTTTCCTTCTCGATCGCGCGCAAGCCCATGCGCAGCTTTGCGAGGTAACTGGTCGGTTTGCCGCCGATCGATTCGAGCGCCGCGCTGATCTTGACCAGCGCATAGGCCAGCACGCCGAAGAACACCAGCACCAGCAGCGCGGTCAGCATCGTGATTAGAACGACCATCGTGGGCTCCTCAATGCTTCAACATGCATGCGGGGCAGCCGGGGCAGCCATTGGCATGGGTCTCGATCACCGCCGACCCCGCGTCGATGCGCAGCGCGGTGGCCAGGATCTGTCCGGCGACCTCGTTGGTCTTGTACCGCGCCGGAATGTGCACGGTGTTGTTGGCCACCCGCTGGCCGACATCCCAGATGCGCGAGACGCGGCTATCGATGGTTGCCGCGCTGCGGTGGATCAGCCACAGCAGCAGCGAGACGACGCCGCTGACAACCAGCCCGAGCCCCAGCGAAATCCACCAGACGAATTGAGCCGCCTGTTCTGGCGACTGCGGCAAGCTGTCCATCTTCGACTCCTGTTTCGATTGACGCCAGTCATGCGGCGCGGCGCTGCTCGCCCGCACTCAGCGCGCCGACGATCGCGCCGGCATTGGCTTCGATCGCCTGGGCGCCGCCGAGCAGTTGCACGGCGACATGGTTGGTAGCGTTCAATTGCCAGATCGGCTTGGTGTTCTGCTCGATCTGCTCGACCACCGTGATCCCGATGGCCGCGAGCGACGCAATCTGCCGCGCCAGCACGACGATCGCGATCAGCAGCGCCGCCGCAGCGACGACGATGACGCCGGCCACGCCCAGCCAGAGGAACCACCAGCCGTAGATTTCCTGGGCCGTCATGTTCGAACCTCCTGCTCGATCTGCCGCTTCGCCGCGCCTATGAACTGGTGCCCATCGGCCTGCAGTCGCTGCTGGCGCGCCGAATTGGGCCTGAATTCGCTGCCTGCGAACTGCAGTTTGCGATAGAAATAATTCGCCGCGCGCGCAAACAGCCCTGGCGGCTCGACATGGCCCCAGCCACTGGGGATGCTTCGGTCGCGGCTCCACTGTTCGGTCAGGTTGCGCTTGCGCTGGGTGATGCGGCGCAGCGGCCGGATGAAACTGCCGACCGCGCGGCTGGAGTAGGCCGACACCATCCCACCCGGCGGCGCCTTGTAGAACGGCGCGAACGCATCCGGAAAACCGGGCATCGTGCAGCCGATGCAGATGCCGCCGACGTTCGGGCAACCGCCCACGCCGTTGATCCAGCCGCGCTTCGGCACGTTGCACTTGACGACCGGGCCCCAGCAGCCGAGCTTCACGATGCACTTCGGTGAGCCGTACTCGGTGGCGAAGTCACCCTGCTCGTAGTAGCCGGCGCGATCGCAGCCCTCGTGCACCGTGGCCCCGAACAGCCACTGCGGGCGCAGCGCATCGTCGAGGGGGATCATCGGCGCCTGACCGGTGGCCTGGTACAGCAGGTACAGGATCGTCTCGGACAGGTTGTCGGGATGGGTCGGGCAGCCCGGCACGCACACGATCGGGATCCCCGCCTTCGACTTCCACCCCCACCCGAGGTAGTCGGGAACGCCCATCGCGCCGGTCGGGTTCCCGGCCATGGCGTGGATCCCGCCGTAGCACGCGCACGTGCCCGCCGCGAGCACGGCCAGCGCCTTGGGAGTGAGCCGGTCGAGCCACTCGCTCGTCGTCATCGGTTGGTCGGTCTCCGGGTTGTTGCCGAAGCCGCACCAGTAGCCCTCCTTCTTGATCGCCTCGTTCGGGATCGACCCCTCGACGACGAGCACGAACGGTTCCAGCTCGCCGCGGTCGGCCTTGAAGAACCATTCGATGAAGTCGTCGGCCCCACCGACCGGACCGCACTCGAAGTCGATCAACGGCCAGTGCACCGCGATCTTGGGCAGACCGGGCAGCGCGCCGAGCGCGATCTCCTCGATGCTCGGCTGCGTCGCCGCGGTGAGCGCAACGGAGTCACCGTCGCAGCTCAACCCGGCGTTGATCCAAAGGACGTGGATGACAGTCTCCTCTGGCGGAGCCTCGGTTACCGACACGCAATTACCTCCTCGATCCGAGCCGCGAACATGGGCCGTGGTGCAGGCCTAGGCCGAGTTGGGCACGGTGTCAATCAGTGTCGAATGCACCTATGGCGCCGCGACGTCGCCCCGTCGTACGATGGCGTCACGCCCCGGGGGGAGCTAGCTCACCGAGCTGCTTCGTCCGGGTGATGTGGTGTTCGAGGGGGTGCTTTGCCGACCAGCCCGTCGCTGTCGTCCACGCCCATAGCGGCGTCGTCAGGTTCCGCCGGATCGAGCCGATCAGGGTCGATCGAGTCGTCGCGCTTTGCGCTCGCGCCGCCGCGTCGGTTCGTGCTCCCGGCCGTCCTGCTGCTGCTGTCCGAGCGGCCGGGACACGGCTACAGCCTCCACAAGGGTCTCCAGCAGTTCCAGTTCGATGCCATCGACCGTCCCACGATCTATCGCGCGCTGGCGCGGCTCGAGAGCGACGCGCTGGTCGAGTCCTGGACGGAGGCACCCAAGGCCGGTCAGACACGACGCGTGTACGGCATCACGGCGCTCGGCGAGAAGGTGCTCGGCATCTGGATGAACGTGATCCGCGAGGAATGCGACTGCCTCGGGCTCGTCCTGCGCCGGTACCACGCCACCGGTACGGCGGCGTCGATCCTCGACGAGGTCGAACGCGACTGGGCGGCGGCACTGGACTACGGCTGGTCACCGCTCGTCCCCCAGACGAGCGACCAGACGAGCGACCAGACGAGCGACGAGACGAGCCACCTGACGACCGGCCGGTCGTCGTCACCCGTCCCCCTCGGGACGGAGACCGCCGAGTTCCGGCGGAGCGGCACGAGGGAGGTGTTCCGACTCGTCCCCGAGCGGTCCGTGCTGATGGTCGACGTGCGCTCGACCGCCGGGCCGATCAGCTTCGGTGCGAAGGGTCTCACCGGGTTCATCGAGGCCGATGTCGTCGGCGATGCCGTGCTCGGCGATCCGCAGCCCACCGCGCACATCGACATCGCCGTGAGCGGCCTGCGATCGGGCAACAGCGTCTACGACGCCGAGCTCCTCCGGCGCATCCACATGCGTCGGTTCCCGGTGGTGGGGCTCGACCTGCGCGAGAGCGTGGCCTCGCCCGGAACGGGACGGTACCGGTTGGCGGGCGAGCTCACGTTCCACGGTGTGACCCGCCCGGTCGACGGGAGCGTTCGCATCGAGGTCGAACCGGGCCGCCTGATCGTGTCCGGCGAGCAGGCGTTCGACGTGCGCGACTTCGGCCTCACGTGCCCGAGCATGCTCATGCTCCGCTTCTATCCCGACGTCCGGGTGCGCCTGCAGGTGGAAGCCGAGCTCTCGGCGCCATGACCCCGGGCGCTCCGCAGCGAAAGCCCGTTCGCACGGTCAGCCGGGCTCGTCCACCACCTCGCGGACGATGCCCCGCAGCACCGCCACCGACTGGGTCGAGCCGAACGCGGGCCGGGCCCGCGCGTGGACGACCCGCGCCTGGCCCGAGGGCAGCACGATCGTGTACTCGTGGTCGAACGTACGGCCGGTCTCGGCCGCCGTCGACATCGCCGCGTGGAC